>PAQG01000024.1 GCA_002709645.1 Acidimicrobiaceae bacterium | reverse complement strand
GTCACCGGATCGACGCCGGTCCCGACCACAATCAAGCAGATCAACTTAAGTTGATCTGCTTGATTCATTTCAGCTGTAATTCCCTTTCGGTTTATTAGACACGTATTTGTTACGAAGGAATTCAAAAAGGGCAAAGATAAGTCCAATTAAGATACCTCGTTCTATTCTCGGAGAGGTTAGTAAAGTTGCTAATAGCGTCCCTGCAGCTACGACCCCTTCTGAGGTTGATGCTTTTAGAGTGTCTAATAGGTCTTTTATCCTTATCAATTTGATAACTGCACCGATTACTGTCGCGCCAAGAATTGCGCTTGGCAGATCTTCAAGTAAGAAGACAAATGGAAGAGCAGCTAGAACAAATGCCCCAGTCACTGCTCCCGCCCAAGCTGTTGATGCTCCTGCGATTTTATTAAGAGCGCTTCTACCAAACGATCCGCCAACCGGAAAGGCATTTGATACTGCTGCAGCAAGATTTGCAACGCCCTGACTGATAAATTCTTTATTCGGACTCCAATTCATATTTTCTTCTTTGGCAAAAGTCCTAGCTATTGATGCTGGCTCTGCAAAACCAACTATTGCTATAACGATTGCTGGGAAAATGAGTTTCGTGACTGCATTCCATTCATATTGGAACTTTAAAGATATGAAACCCCCTGGCAGTTCACCAACTATTTGTCCGGAATATTCTCCGAAATGACTAATTAAAATTCCCGAAACAACAGCAATTAGAACTCCTGGGAAAAGCCGATGAGCAGCGCGACCACCAAAAATAATTAAAATTGTAAAAATTGAAAAAAGAATGGCTCCTATTTCCCATTGAGATGGAGTAGTTAAGGATTCCCAACCTGCTGAAAGCACCCCTCCAGATACATCTTGAACTCCAAGACTTTTCGGTAGTTGAGAAAATACAATCAATATCGCAGCGCCAGATGTAAACCCAAGCACAACGGAATCGGTCAGAATATTCGTAATCTTTCCAAATTTAAAAACCCCAAGAGCTAGTCGTATAATTCCGACCATTAAAGCTAATAAGGCTGCTAATTCTATGAATTCAACTGACTGCGGTTCAGCAAGTCCCTGTAAAGCACCAAACGTCAATAAAGCAGTAAGTGCTACAGGCCCAGTTTGTAAATACGGCGATGACACAAACAGAGCGGCTAAAAGCGACGGAAGTGCCGCAGCATAAAGTCCATACTTTGCAGGCAAACCAGCTAGCTCGGAATAGGCTAACCCCTGAGGTAAGGCCAATAAAGCTACCGAAATGCCTGCTAGTACATCTCCCGATTTTGGCTTTGGAATTCCCATTATTGTCTTCCGTTTTGAAGATTTACATTTGATATTACGAAATAAGTCATAACGTTTTTTTATATGGTGATTTCATCAGCCAGATTTCTGTTCCAGTATTACCTGCGCTAGCTTTAGATCATGTGGGTAAGTCAACTTAATGTTTGATTCTGACCCTTTAACAACTCCAATCACTGTGTCTGGAAGAAACCTTTGGATGACACCGCAATCATCGGTAGGGGAAAAATCATTTGCTTTTTCCAGCAGTTCATATGCTTTTCGAATTGCTTCAAAACGAAACCCTTGTGGGGTTTGAGCACGCATAAAGTTGCTGCGTAACGGAATACCGGTTACTTCATTTTCAAGAACCTCGAGAAGGGTGTCAGAGGACGGAATCGCTACCGTAACAGCGTCATAACGGTTGAGAGCATCGATGCATTCAGAAATCATTTTTGATTCAACAAAAGGTCGTGCTGCATCGTGAATTATTATTTTCATAGTTTTATCTGCGTTGATATGGTCAATCCCAGCCAAACTAGATTGTTGCCGACTTTCTCCACCTTTAATAACACTAGAGACTTTCTTAAAATTATTTTCTACGATATTTCGGACTATAGGAATTAGTTCCTCTTGGGTTACGATTATTATCTCGCTAATCTCTGGATGGTCATCAAAAATTCTCAAAGAATATTCTAAAACTATACGATCTGCGAGTTCCGTGAGTTGTTTCGGGACTTGACTATCAAATCTTTTACTATTTCCAGCAGCTAAAAGAATACCGATTGCCATCAAAGACTCCAAGATCTTCGCTTAATTAAGGTAACTTTGTAAATCCCTTTTATCTTGATAGGCATACTGAAACAGTATACGCAAAGGGCACTTTTGACTCTTTCATAAGTCATATGCAAGAAAAATCAAGCCTTTGTAGTAGTAAACCCTTAGAGGTATTCCTCTATAGTTAGAAAATATGCGTAACTTTTTTATCAAACTAGGGGCCGATTCCGGCAATGAGTAAGAAAGAATCAATCCCCAGAATTGTAATATTTAGCAAACGCGTAATTAGGGCACTAGCCACTGGACTGTTCAGGTGGCCTTTATTCTATATTTCAAAGGTATTCTCTCGCAGAGAAACCCTTGATAAATTAATAGCTTTGCTTATAAAGCAAAAAAATTACAAAGCAGCTAAAAGCATGATTATGAAACTTGATTCTAAGTTCGCTGAATCTTTTGCCAATGAACTAACACCTAGTGAAGAAAATCTAGAATTAGAACGCTTCTTTTGGGAAAAACAACTCCGAGAAAAATTTGACCCTACCGCTGTAATCCGGTTGGCAAGAACTTATGAACTTCAGGGTCGGGAAGAAACAGCATTTCAGTTCTTAAAATTATCACTGGGCGGAGAACCTGCTGGCGGTCCAATCTTGAGTTATTTTTCTTTATTTTGCCAAAGATATGAGAAGTGGTTTGATGCGGAAAAATCATTGAATCAACTTTTAGAAATAGATCCAGAAAATAATATTCACAAACGAAACTTAATTCTGGCACAAATGAAAATGAAACAAACTGAAGCAAGTTTGTCTGATAAAGCTTCTTTGAATAATTCAGGGCAAACACCTGGATTTGAACTACAAAAATACTCAACAAGCATTTCTAATTTCTTCGATTCCCTTTCAGTAAGATCTGAAGTGAAATCAAATGGCTTCCCTCACGTAGTTTCCCTAACCCACACAGAAATCACTCACGACAACAGGGTCAAAAAAATCGCAGCGAGTATCGCAATGAGAGGATACCGTTCTACGTTAATCTGCCCTAGCGAATCCAAACGTACTCAACGTGGGCATGTTGGAGACGCAGATGTCATCAAAATCCCCGTATCGAATGAACTACGAAGCAGAGTAAGGGCGGGAATGCGAACCAGAACCCACCCGCCGTTAAATATTCAGCGACAAAATGTTAATTTAGATTTTAATCAACAGATTCTTCGGATACGTAGAGGTGACCTGACCTCATGCAGTACTTATAATTCCCATAGATTGCGACTTCTGATATTAGCTTCCTGGTCCTATATTAAAGTAATTCGGATTTCGACTTTCTTAAAGACACTAAAGGTTTGGAATTCAACTAAATCACTAATCATTCACTTGCTCCAAAAGAATAGGGGCATGACCCATAATCATCTTCGCAGCGATCACCTTGATTACGAAAAGGCATTCGGACCAATAATTGAGAAGTTGAAACCTGATCTCATCCACATAAATGATTATCACTTGATAGGTGTAGGGGTAACTGCAGCTCGTAATCTGAGAAAAGCTGGATATGGGACAAAAGTTATTTATGACGCCCATGAACTAGCACTTGGTATTGAGCACAAGTTTGCTCCTATTTGGAAATCTGAGTTAGCTCATTTCATTGAAGATACTGATGGAATTACATGTGTTTCTGCACTGCAAGCTGAAGTTATGGAAGAGGTGTATAGCCTTTCAACTACTCCCACTATTGTTGCTAATGCTCCGCAGACGATAGGAACCACTAATACTGGACCTTCAATTAAAGACGACTTAAATATTGATGGAAAGATTTTGACCTATCACGGCGGGGCAACCCCAATTCGTGGTCTTGAAACGATTGTTAGATCTCTAGAGTACCTTCCTGAAGATGTTCATTTAGCCCTGATGGTTTCAGGAAAAGATGACTTTCTTCAATCATTAAAAGAGATCGAAGAAGATTTACGAAATAAAACAAATTCATCCAGAAATCGTTTGCATTTTCTTCCCTATGTTTCCCCTGAACGTCTGTCTCACTATCTGTCAACATCTGATCTCACAATAATAGGACTGCTTCCAATATCCAGCGAGAAGGTCGGGAATCATCACATAGCCATGCCCAATAAACTCTTTGAGTCAATTCAAGCGAAAGTACCAATTGTTACGAGTGATATGCCAGCATTGAGTTCGTTTGTGATGAAACATAAAGTTGGGGCTGTATACGAAGCAGGCTCTAGTTCACATCTTGCGGAAAAGGTAGCTGAATTGCTTGATGCTCCCATAGACAAGGAAAGTATATTTACTGAAGAATTTCTTTATAGATGCAGTTGGGAACGCCAAATAGAAAATTTGTTCAGATTGTACGAACATGTTTTAAATGAACTTCAATGTCCTCAAAAAAATATCGGGCCTTTGGAACTTGAGTTCAAAGCTAATAGGGGCTAACCGCGAATCCTCTTTTTAACTGATTCTTTAATCCTTTGGTAGTATTTGTGTAAAGCATTTTTCCCAGTCTTGAACTTTATAACCGGTTTTAGGTTTGATTGAAGTTGAGTCTCAAAATATTCAAGTAGTTCTTTAGGGACAAATATCCAATCACGATACTCATAGTTTGGGTCGCCAAATAAGGCATCCTCTTTAATCCAAGTGGCACCGGTAAATCTAAACATTGCGTAGTCTTTTGATTTAAAAATTAATTCAAGTCGCTCTTCGGTCCTTTTAGCTAGGACTTCGCAAATGATTATCGGGCGGATTTTTTCCAGAATTTTTTGGGCGCCCTCTAACACTTCTGGCTCGTGTGTCTCCACATCAATCTTTATAATGACTTGGTCATGTTGAGCTGTACTTAGATAGTTCAGATATAGATTATCTAAGGTATTAACCTGAACCTGTATTACTTCTTTTGAAGGTCGAAAACCTTCCATAAGAGAGTTTGATGAGTCAGACATTGCTGAAACATAAAGACTCTTCTCGCCTTTAACATTGGAAATCGCTGTTTCTTGGAGATCGTATTTGACTTTATTATCATGCATTAGTTTTCGGGAAATTTCTTGAAGCATCGGGAGTGGTTCATGAGCATGAATGGAGATGTTAGGAACTTGTTGTGAAGTTTGCTTGAAAGAGTTTTCGTCGTCCTTTTGTTGCATTAATTTTGCAAGGATCAGCGGAAAGATGCCGATGTTGCTTCCTACATCAATAAAAATAGATCTTTTCTGTACTTGCATGAGATTCAACAAGGCGTCAAGAATTTCTGGCTCAAATTGGGAATCGTTTGTGATCATCTTGAAGATCTGCGTCCCTTGAGAAGCGGTTATATCTAGCCTCATACCTTCTATATGGTATTCAGTATTTAGTTGAATGAGCAGAGTTTCCCGATTTTAGAAGACAAGATGTGTTGAAAGTCTTCGTGAGGCCTTTGTTCGTGTGGCGGGGGCAGGATTTGAACCTGCGACCTTCGGGTTATGAGCCCGACGAGCTACCAAACTGCTCCACCCCGCGCTGAGCATTCAATTATGCCGAAGGAAACCTAGACCCACAACTTCTAAGCCTATTCCTAGATTATTTTATTCTTGGGGTTTACTTAAAAGAGTCACTTCTCCTGAGGTTCCATTCACACGGATTTGCGAACCATCTTTAATTATCTGGGTGGCATCAGTAACTGCTACAACACAGGGCATTCCTAATTCTCGAGAAACTATGACGGCATGGCTCATTTGCCCTCCCACATCAACGACAACGGCTTCTGCAGGAACAAATAGCGGAGTCCAAGATGGGTCGGTTAATGGTGCTACTAAGATATCACCTGGTCCTAATGTGCCTGGATTTGTAGGGTCTTTCACAATTCTGGCGGTTCCTTCAGCTACCCCTGGGCAACCCCCAAAACCCTCTAAAATATCCCCAACTCTTAAAGTCGGGTATTTCTTCAGATCTTGTTCTTCGCGGAGCGGCCATGTGGAAGGGTCTGGTAAATCACCCTCGAAGATAAAGGGTGGAATTCGCTTAGAAAGTTCGTTACGGACATTTTTCCTATCTGAAATCTTTGTGTTGAATTCGGTTGGATTTTTGATGTATTCATCTAATTCAGTTTCAAGTACAAACCAAAGGTCTATAAGTTCTCCATTTTCTCTTTGCGAGGCTGTTCTTTGAGCAAGTTCGCGAGAGATCAAACGTGCCACATGGATTAGATCAATAATCGTTGTTTTTGACCTCTCTCTAGCCTGTGAAAAAAGTACTGATGCATGAAAAGATTTGTTAAACAGCCATAGTCCTAGACCCTTTAGTCGCGATCTTGCATCAGATAGCGCTTGCTCACGATTGTGGGAAAGTTTCCCTGCTCTCACAGACGGTGACTTATTGGAATCAGCGAACCTCATTCGATCTATGAGAACTAAAACTGATTCTGGTTCTGTTCCCCATGTTTCACATGCAGTTTCCCACTCATTAGGGCCACGGCTTCCAAATTGATCTAAAAACAAATCGAACTGAGACATAAAATCTTGGCAGTCTTCTAATTGGCGAAGCCGTTTTTCTAGCCCAGAAGTTCCTTGATCAAATGCTGTGGTTAAGGTCGGGTTTTTGGCGACCATTTGACCAAGTTCCCATAACGCAAATGAAGGAACTGCACTATCAACATCTCCAAGATTTCCTAGGAGAGTTAGAGCAAGAGATCTATCATTCAGGCGTTCCTCACAAATTGTTGAGAGTAATTGAACTGCCCCGCCAGCTTGACCTGTGATATCAAGATGATTAGTGAAAAGCTCCATAGCTGGCTGCATGATTTCACGAAGAGAAGAAACAAGTTCCTGGTCTGTTGCTTTAAGAATTGTTGGAAGTCGTTCTTGCCATTCCTGCACTAGTTGACGATCTTTTGGTAAACAAGAGATTTCTTCTGTTCGTAACATTTTCCATCCATAGCGAACGAGTTTGATGCTAGCTAAAAAGTTTTTATCGTCTTTATGAGGGGTGTATGCGGGGGCTTGTTCTTCTGACCCATAATATGTTGCATCAGATTTTTCAATTGTTGTTCCTGGTGTCCTTATTGCGATCATTCTTCCAAAGGACAGATTCAAATACATGTAACCAGCGAAAACACCTCCAAAGCACGAGGGGCCTTCGAGAATATCATTTCGTGAGATAACCCCTGCATTTATTGCGGCTAATGCGGATGCTTCCTCACCGACGATTCGAGTAAGTGTAATTGTTAAAGGGTAAGCGACTTCTGGCCACACCTCTCCCGCATTTCCTCTGGTGTAAATCGGATAGCGTTCTGATGG
Source organism: Acidimicrobiaceae bacterium (assembly GCA_002709645.1). Lineage (GTDB taxonomy): Bacteria > Actinomycetota > Acidimicrobiia > Acidimicrobiales > UBA8592 > UBA8592. The sequence goes on along the minus strand of PAQG01000024.1, from coordinate 9,677 downwards.
ATATTGCGTAATGTATTCACCTAGTCCAAAATCAACCATTTCCGCTGAGCCGAGTGCCATGGTTGCACCATATGCCAAACAGCTTATTTGCGCCAAATGTTTAAGCGCGCTCTAATGCTGTAAGACCTATGGGAGGTTCTTAAGATGAGCAATAAAGAAATCGTAAAGCGTTATTGGGATGCCCACTTTGAGCATAAATGGGATGAGATGGCTACTTTTTTTTCTAACGAAGCGCACTATACGGATGTAGGTTTAGATGCTGTAGGGGCTACGGGTCCTGAAGAAATCATCTTAAGGTTACGGTTAGGAATAGAACCATTATCCGGTTACGTTCATTACCCGAAAAACACTATTTGTGAAGGGAACCTCGTTGTAACTGAGCACGTTGAGCAGTGGCAGTTCCACACTGGTGAGGTTATTGATCATCCATTTACTTCAGTGATGGAACTGGATGATGGTTTGATCTACCGCTGGCATGATTACTCTCATCTTGGAAACCTACTTGAACAAGCTCCTGCTTGGTGGTTAGAACATATTGTGAATGGTTGGAGAGAAAACCCTAATTTGTGATTGGTTTTAACGATCCATGACAAGTTGAAGTATGTACCAGAACATGGTCATGAGTGAAGCAAATAGCGTCACTGCGGCACCTACATATGCTTGTTCAGGGTATGCATGAAGAATTTTTTGAGTGTTGTAGAGAATAGAAATCCCCATTAAAGCAACCATTGCTACGGAGAACCAAGTTCCGATATTAAGTCCGAAAATCAGGGCTGAGACGATGAGAACCATTGCTGCTACACCCCCCCAAACTAGGATTGGTCGTAAGAATGAAAGATCTTTTCTTGTTGTCCATGCAGTAAATGACAATCCAGCAAATCCCATGCCAGTTATGACAGCTGCGATCCATACATCTCCAGCTGCTTGTTGTACGTTGAAGACATAGTAGAGAAATGGGGCGAAAATGAGAGCTTCTACCGCTGCGATACCGAACAGTCCACCGTATTGCCGGCCAACGTTATCAAAATCGTAGCTGGCTTGGGTCCCCATCCATGAACCAAGCATAAAGAGACCTAGGAAAAGCAACCAAGCTCCACCATTCCCTGCAAGCATGCCGTACAATCCTTCTGCAATTCCACTTGCAAAGAACAAGTATTCAATGGCCATAAAGGCCCCTATGCATAGACCTATATGTTGATAGACCTTGACCATAAAGGCAACCCGATCAGATTCTTGAAGTGAAGCGACGGGAGTGTAGGTTGATGGTGAATAGCTCATGGTTTCCTTTCCTCTATGTTCCTATTGTATCTTTTCTTTTGAGTTTAGTCTTGTAGTTGCGATGCTATTATTTCGGTTGCTTCAATAAATTCTTCCATCATTTCGTATACCACTTGTGCCGTTGGTTTTGTTTTATTCATTGTTCCTACTATCTGTCCTACAAAATAATTTGCGAGTTTCTCTGCACCTGAACCTGATCGGTGAGCTGCTCGATCGATGCGTGCAATAGCTTCATTTATTAGGACAGGTTGTAGGGGCATACCTAAAGGCATTGGGGTTTCAGGGTTTTCCCATTCTTCAGTCCAGGCGGATTTCAGTTGACGGGCATGTTTCCCTGTTCTCGACTTAGATCGAATGGTGTCTGACGAAGTTACTTCTAGCATTTTTTCTTTTACCACTGGATGTGTTTCAGCTTCTTCGGTGGTTAGCCATACAGAACCGCACCAGACACCTTGTGCTCCTAGTGCCATGGCTGCAGCCATTTGCCTTCCCCGTCCTATTCCTCCTGCCCCTAACACTTGAACTTCTCCTACTGCATCAACGATTTCAGGTATCAATACCATTGATCCGATTTCACCTGTGTGTCCACCTGCTTCGTACCCTTGAGCGATTATAAGATCAACTCCAGCATTGACGTGTCGTTGCGCATGTTGCGCCTTGCCTGCTAACGCACCTACTTTACGTCCCGTTTCTTTAACCTTTTCGATCATGAATTGTGGTGGTGGGCCTAAAGCATTAACGATCAGACTCGGTTTGTGGGCAAGCGCGATTTCAAGTTGCGGTCCGGCTGTTCCTGCAGACATGGGAGCTGCTCCCTCATTTTTCATACTGAACTGTCCGTTTGTAGATTGCTCAAGTTCTGGAACGTCGTATTTGTTAAGAATTTCGTTTACGTACTCAAGATGTTCTTTTGGGAGCATTTCCACAATTTTGCTAACAGTGAGTCCACCTTCATCAGATCCAGCGTATTTTGCAGGAACTATAAGGTCCACACCATATGGGTGGTCGCCAATTTCGTCTTCAATCCATTTAAGATCTGTCTCTAAACCGTTTGGGGTGTGCCCAACTGCTCCTAAGACACCAAATCCTCCGGCTTTCGAAACAGCAGCTACAACATCACGGCAATGACTAAAAGCGAAGATGGGGACGTCAATATTGAATGCTTTTGTTACTGAATTTTTCATTTTTTCTCCTATTTCTCTTGCTTGACAGTAGTTGGTATTGGCATGATCTTTGCACGAAGCCATTCGCCAAGCGCTTTTGCTTGAGGGTCTTGTCTAGATGAAGCAGCTACGCCTTCTTCCAGCAGTCCATGTATTAAGAAATTGATTGCCATTATTTTAGGAAATCTATGTCGTTCAATCTGTAAATTTTCAGTTTCGGGAAGTAGTTCTCGTAGTTTTTCTATTGTTATTGCATTATCTAGCCATGCCCAACCGTTTTCATCTCTCGCATATAACCCAAGATTGGCATCACCCCCCTTGTCACCTGATCGTGCCCCAACTATTTCTCCTATTGGAATATTAACTGTTGGACCTCCCGGCATTTTCGGTGAAGGAACTAACTCTATCGTTAAAGATGTTCCTGTGAGATTTTCGGCTTCTACAATAAAGGTCTCTTCATTTAAGGTATGTACATATTGGGGAACAAGGCCAGTTGGTATAAGTGCTGGTTGATAGATCCCAAATGGAGAAGCTTTTGTAGGACCTCCTCCAATCCCGTACATTCCAGGGATACTTGCAAGGGCAGTGTGGATCATTGCATCAGAAAAGGCTCTTCCTACTTTTCTTTCTTCTTTATCTTTAACGGTTAATTGCCAAATTGCAGTTGCTTCTTCCTGTGTGGTTGGGTCCGTTTTTTCTGTTCGAATTAATTTGCTGGTAACTGAATCAAAATCGGAAGGGCTTGTAGGGCATGCATCCCAAAATGCTGCTTGAGCAAATTGGGCTTTATCCTCAATGTCTAATCCCGTTAAGGCAACGTTGAAGGAATTTCTATAACCTCCGTGTTTATTCATGGCTACTTTTAGTGTTGGGGGGGGAGCTTGCCATTGAGTACCGGTGATTTGGACTCGGTTTTTGTCAATTTCATTGACAGTAATGGTGTCAAAGCGGGCTGTAACGTCAGGCCCTAAATACTCTGGACCGCTGATTTCATAGAGAAGTTGGCTGATAATTGTCTCTCTGTTGACAATGCCGCCAGTTCCTTCATGCTTCCCAATGACGCATGATCCATCGTATGCAATATCTGCCCATGGAAACCCAAATCGGGCGGTAGCCCCAACGTTATTACGTCCTTCTATTTCATTAAAGAAGGAGTAATTTCCCCCTGTTGCTTGAGTGCCGCATTCAATGACATGCCCTGCGACAACGGCTCCAGCTAGTTCATTAAAATCGGTTTTTTTCCATTGGTGATGCCATGCGGCGGGTCCACATACTACTGCCGCGTCAGTAACTCTTCCCGTAATGACAATATCGGCTCCAGTTTGCAGTGCTTCAACAATTCCCCAGCAACCTAAGTAGGCATTAGCAGTGACATAGTCACCGGCATCACCTAATTCTTGTTCTGCTACGTAGGGTAAAATATTCTCTGTATTGATGAGTTCTGGTAGTCGTGCCATTAGATCATCCCCGTCAATGTAGGCAATAGAGGGTGAAAGGCCTCGAGTTTCTGCGATTTCCTGAATCGCTTCAGCACATGCTTTCGGGTTCAATCCACCTGCATTTGATACAACTTTGATTCCTTTTTCAAGGCAGGTTTCCATAACGTCATTCATTTGCGTTACAAACGTTCTTGCATAGCCGGTTTGGGGGTTTTTATTTTTAATTCGACTGAGAATAAGCATAGTTAGTTCTGCTAACCAGTCGCCTGACAAAACATCTATCGGACCACCATTAACCATTTCAAGTGCAGCTGAGGGGCGATCACCAAAGAATCCTGAGCAATTTGCTATACGGATTGGATCTTTTGGCACCGTTACTGGTCCTGTTCCAATGACACTAATAATTCTCCAGTGTTAACTCTGTCACCTTCTTGGAAATAGACGGTCGCTACTTTTGCATTTCCTACGGCAAGGATTTTATGTTCCATTTTCATGGCTTCAACCACCATGAGTAAATCCCCTTCCTTCACATTCTCTCCTTCTTTGACATGCACGGCGATGACTGTTCCGGGAAGAGGACTCACTGGGCCATCCCCCATTTCTTCTGTACCTTGATAAGTAAAAACGGGTTGCCTTTCCCAAGTAGCTGTTCCTGTTCTACTTCGGGCATAAATAGACTCGTTATTAATATCTGTTTCTATACTTTGTCTTCTCCCATCCACTTCAATGATTTGATGAGTATGCGTTCTATTTATTAGACGGACCGAATGTGTCTTCCGTTGATCAGCTGTCATCGTTCCATCTTCTTGCGGCTGTGGCCATAATCCAACGTGGACTATAGCTGTATCTCCATTTCTCACATATTCAATATGATGCAAATCGTCTTTGGACTTCCAGATTTGTCGTTCGCCTTGCGTTCGTAGGTTTCGCCACCCTGAGGGCAAACCTCTATCTTGAATTATTTTCGAATCACTGTATTCAAGTGCAAAAACAGAACCCAACATAAGCATGAGTTCTTCTTCTTGGTCTTGCATAAACCCATCCATAACTTCAGGGTTGTCTAACAAAAATGATGTTTGGGTTAACCCGTTTTGATAGTTTTCGTGGTTAAGGGTCGCAATAAGCATTGGAAGATTTGTTTTTATTCCATTGATGAGTGTCCTCTTTAGAGCTCCTTGTAAATGCCTTATCGCTTCTTGTCGTGTCGGTTTATGGGTGATGATTTTTGCAACTAATGAATCATAATCAGGTGTAATAGTGCTACCGGCTTGAATCCCAGTATCTACGCGTATTTGTTCATCTATTTTAAATGCATTGATAATTCCAGTTGATGGAAGCCAGTTTGTTGAAGGGTTTTCAGCTACAACTCGTACTTCTATAGCATGACCGGTGAATTCAATATCTTGTTGAGTGACTGGAAGTGGGTTTCCTTCAGCTACGCGTATTTGTAGCTCTACAAGATCTAGTCCTGTGACAGCTTCGGTTATAGGGTGTTCAACCTGCAGGCGAGTGTTCACCTCTAGAAATATCACATCATTGTTTTCCGAAATCAAAAATTCAACAGTGCCTGCGTTTAGATAGTGCACGTGCTGACCTAAAGAAACAGCTGATTCACAGATTCTCTGTCGAGTTTCTTGGGAAATGCCAGGTGAAGGTGTTTCTTCAATAATTTTTTGATTTCGGCGTTGTATTGAGCATTCTCTTTCTCCGAGATGAATTACATTGCCAAACGCATCTCCAAAGATTTGTACTTCAACATGTCTTCCTTTCTTGACAAATGGTTCTAGGAAAACTCGTCCATCATCAAAACTTGAAAGGGCTTCACGAGAAGCGTCTTTTATTGCTTGTTTGAGGTCGCTCTTTTTTTCAATAATCCTCATTCCTCGTCCCCCACCGCCCGCGGCCGCTTTGACGATGACTGGCATAGCGATGCTTGGGATTTTTCCATCGGAATGTACTTCATGTGACTGAGTCGTTTGTACTCCGGCATCAACTGCTGTTTGTTTTGCAATTATTTTGTCTCCAAGGTTTTGTATGTGTTCAGGTGTCGGACCGATCCAGATCAATCCTGCTTCTTGGACAGCTTCTGCAAATCTTGCATTTTCCGCAAGAAATCCGTAGCCGGGATGGATCGCATCTGATTTTGTACGAATGGCTTCTTCAATAATTCTCTCTCCGTTGAGGTATGTCTTTTGGATAGTATCTCCTGGCAAATGAAGGGCGATGTCAACGATTTTCGTGTGTAATGCTTCAATGTCATTTTCTGCATAAATTCCAACGGTCTCGATTCCCATACGTTTAGCTGTTTTCGCTATGCGTACTGCGATTTCTCCTCGGTTTGCGATCAATAACCTTTGTATAGACACCATGATTAATGCCTCCAGACGCCATATTCAGTAGCACCTATAACTTCATTACTATGGCAAGTTGATAGTGCTATACCAAGGACTGCGCGTGTATCTGAAGGGTGAATAATCCCGTCATCCCATAATCTACCAGTTGAGTAAAGGGCTGTTGATTCGGTTTCTATTTGTGCTTCTAGCGCACTGCGTTTTTCGGACAGTTTCCCCTCATCAACTTGTTCGCCTCTTCCAGCAGCCGCATTTCTTGCGATGATATCCATTACCCCTGCTAATGCTTCAGGCCCCATAACGGCAACCCTATGGTTTGGCCAGGTAAAGATAAAACGAGGGTTATAGGATTTTCCAGCCATTCCGTAATTCCCCGCGCCATAGCTAGCACCAACCATCAAATTGAGGTGGGGAACGGTGGAATTTGAGACAGCATTTATGAGTTTCGCCCCGTTACGGATAATGCCACCTCTTTCTGCTTCAGAGCCGACCATGAAACCAGTTATGTTATGCATAAAAAGCAGTGGAATGTTTCGCTTGTTGCAAAGTTGTATAAATTGCGCTCCCTTACTTGCTTCTTCTGAAAAGAGGATCCCGTTGTTTGCGAGTATCCCAATCGGGAACCCACAAATACTTCCCCAGCCACATACAAGTTTCTCTCCATACATAGGTTTAAATTCTTCAAATCGACTTCCGTCTAAGATACGGGCATGAATTTCTTTAATGTCAAATGGGATCCGGACATTCGCCATGGCGCATCCTAAAAGATCCGCGGAGTCGTATAGGGGTTCATCAACAGGCTGTGTTGGGCCTGGTCCAAGTTTTTCCCAATTCAAATGTTTAACTATTTGACGCGCTATTCGAAGCCCATCCATTTCATCTAGAGCTAAGTAATCTGCTAACCCACTTGTTCGGGCGTGCATCTCAGCACCTCCAAGTGTTTCTTCATCAACGATTTCGTTTATGGCCATTTTCACAAGTGGAGGCCCCCCTAGATAAGCAGTTCCTCTTTCTTTGACGAAGACCGTGTAGTCGCTCATTCCTGGGATATATGCTCCGCCTGCGGTATTCGGGCCAAAAGCAACACAGATTGTAGGTATCCCTAGTTTTGATAGTTGCGTAAGGTCTCTGAAATTCTCTCCTCCGTGGATAAACAGGTCAGCTTGTCTGGGAAGGTCAGCGCCTGCTGATTCGTTGAGAAGGATCAGTGGAAGACGATTCTCTCTTACAATTTCAAAAAATCGCTTTTGTTTATTCCATGTAGTGGGGTTACCAGCGCCTCCTCGGTAAGTCATATCTGATCCAGTAATCGCACATTCAACTCCCTCAACAATTCCAATGCCTGTGAATACTCCAACACCGATAGGGTCCTGTGTTCCCCATCCTGCTAATGGGCTGAGTTCAAGTAGTGGTGAATTTCTGTCAATGAGAGCTTCTACGCGTTCGCGTACGAGCATTTTTCCTCTCCGGCGATGACGATCAACATACCTTTGGCCGCCAACGGTAGGAACTTTTTCTAACTCAACAGCAACAAGGTCCCATAATGCTTGCATTTCTTGTAGATTGTTGACATATTCTTCAGAACGCGTATCTAGGCGACTTCGAAGAATATTCGCTTCAACCATTCGTTCTCCTTAAAATTAAAGGTGCCTGTTTTCATGCCCTGATGCAAAACTATCAGCGAGTTGACATATCTACGAAAAATAAGTGCGGATGTTTTCATTCCAAAGATTGCCTCTACTGGTTTTCATTATGTATAGGTGTATTGTTTCTTAAATGAATGTAAGCACAGTACGATCTGACCTTCTTAAAGAACAGGAAGCGCTAGATAGCGTCGTTTCCATTTTGAAGCCAAAGGATTGGCTTCAGCTAACTCCTAGCCCTCGGTGGTCTGTCGCTGATCAAATAGCGCACTTAACATATTTTGATAAAGCTGCGATTACTGCAATTACGGATCCTGATGCGTTCCAAAATCTTGTTTCGGAACTGATGTCTACAATTTCAGCAGCAGAAGAAGCAGAAGATTATACGCTTTCCTCCTATCGGGAAATGGACTGCTATGAACTGTTGGGAGCGTGGAGAAAAGGACGAAAGGAACTCGCCGAAGCTGCTTATTCTCTCTCTGACGAAGATCGCGTTATTTGGTATGGGCCATCAATGGGTTCAAAATCATTCTTGACTGCCAGGCTCATGGAAGTGTGGGCGCATGGACAAGACATTATTGACGCTGTCCAAATTGAACGGCAAGATACTGACAGGTTACGCCATATTGCCCAACTAGGATTTATTACGCGTTCCTGGTCTTATATCAATAGAGGGCTTGAACCTTCAGAGGTTCCTGTTCGGGTAGCTATTCAAAGCCCCTCTGGTGAAATCTGGAACTTTGGTCCTGAAGATGCTTCAAATTGTATTAGTGGAACTGCGAAAGATTTTTGTCTCGTTACAACCCAAAGAAGAAATATTCTTGATACAACACTTCAAGTACAGGGTGATGCGGCGTTGGAATGGATGACTATAGCGCAAGCTTTCGCTGGCCCTGCAACCATGGGCCCTAATGCTTCTCGAAATGACTAGTTTTACCTCTAGTTATTTTCAAGCAGTTCAGTAGCTTGCTGAACAAGGTTTTGACCTTGCTCTATTAGGTCTTGATAGAGTCCCAGGTCACCATTTTCTAGTGCTTTGTTAGCATTTTCAAAAGTTTCTTGAGCTTCTTGGAGGAGGTTCTGTAATTGGTTGTTTTCAGGGGCTACTGGTGTTGATGATGATTGATCATTTTCTGTTTCAACATCTTCACCTGATTCCGTAGGTGGCACTGGGTTTTCATCTTTGGGCCCGGCTAAGTTTGGCGAAATATTACCCAGATCCACGGGAACAACATTTTGGCAATCGTCTCCCACTTCATTATCTGGGACTAACAATGCCCCGAGTACGAGTTCCACTGATGCACAAATCCGTACACGTTCCCCGTATGCAGCAATAACTTGCTGAACTGCCGGTTGGCTTCCACTTGCTTCCACATACATCGGGCGCAGATATAGAAGGACGTCTTCTTCGTCTCCACCTTCAAGTGGGATAAGGAGCATATTCCCTAGTGTCACGCCTGAGCCACGTTGCCCGAGCAACGTTGTTGTTTCCGCGACAACAGGGTCAGCGAGCATGCTTCTATTAGCAATTACTGGACCATCTACTTTCAAACCTGGAACAGTGTATGAGGTAAGACTTCCTTGCCCTTGTTTATTAATTTGAGCGATCATGAATGCTTCAAGTTGCTGTCTGCTGTCATCACTTGATCTTGGAACAAATGGGCGCATTAGGATGAAATCTTGCTCGTCCTCTTCTGGTACTTGCATCTGCACGTAATAGGGATCCATTCGTTTACCAGAAGCAAATTTAACTAATCCAGTACTTGTGACTATTGCGGTTGGGGCGTTTTCAAGATCATCGCC
>PAQG01000023.1 GCA_002709645.1 Acidimicrobiaceae bacterium | reverse complement strand
GCCGATAGCGACACGGGTGCCTTCAGCGGACATCGCCACCGAATAGCCTGAGTAGTCGCCGGCGGCTTCGCCGTCAATGTCGGCGCCGAGCTGGGTCCATGCCGTGCCATTCCAGTCGTAGATACGAACATGACCTGATCCGGCGGCAATATCAGGAGCGCCGATAGCGACACGGGTACCTTCAGCGGACATCGCTACCGCCCAGCCTGAGTAGTCGTCGGCGGCTTCGCCGTCAATGTCAGCGCCGAGCTGGGTCCAGGGTGACAATGCTGACACCGGCTCCTGCCAATAGTTGACGAAACCAAAAACCAGTAGAAAAATAGAAGCGACGAAATAAAGTCCTTTTAGGTTAAGTTTTTTTATCAACACCGACTCACCTGATTCCCAGCTATTTGGCTATTCTTTCACAGCACCAACCCTCACAGCCACTCTCAGATAAGAACAGTCTCCCATACCCAATATCATGTTTCTATTTATGAATAGGCTAATGTAACAGCAGATTGTTCCTTGAATAAACCGATGCCATAGTAGACATATGGCACCTCAGATTCATGTACACAAAAACTTCCACTCTGGACTAGCGGAGGTCATGGAAGATGTTGCCCGAACAGGGTTTTGGCCAACCACACTCGTTTCGCCCCCCACCACACCCCCACACCTCCACTGGCACCGGATAGAAGCCCATGGGTATGTGATGGAAGGCACAACATGGATTCTTGATGGCGAAACCGGTAAACGGTTAACCATCGGACCAGGCGACAAATTGATCATTCCACCAGGGGCCCTCCACATAGAAGGCGAAGGTGAAGAGAATGTCACCTACATTGTCGCCATACCAACAACCCAGACACTCATAGAAGCATTTGAACTTCTACCTGCCGATCACCCTGACCGGCCAAAGTAGAAATGAATCCGACCTTTTCCAACTGGTCCGGGCTTATTACCAGCAAACCAGAAAAAATTCTTTCAATAGCGAATATCGATCAAGCGAAAGAAGCCGTAAATTACGCTCAGGAGAAAGATCTCCGTATCCGCACCGTCGGTGCAACACATTCTCATTCGCCTCTCTTCACGAATGACGGAGGGATGATCATAACTACCGATGAACTCATCGGCCCGATCACCGTTGACGAGGAAAAACAAACAGTTACAATACCAGCGGGAATAAAACTGAAGATGGCGACACGGGAACTCTGGGAAAATGGATTCTCCTTCACTAACCAGGGCGACGTTGATGTGCAATCAATAGCGGGCCTTATCGCCACCGGAGTACATGGAACCGGAATCACGCACCCATCAATAAGTTCCCATGTAAAAGATGTATCAATTTTAACCGCAGGAAACACACGCATACGTGCCTCAGATAACTATGAAACTCTTGAAGCTGCACGACTGAACCTTGGAGTCCTCGGAATCGTCCTAGACGCGACTTTTAGCGTAACCCCACGCTTCTACCTGCACGAACACAACTGGCAGGAAAATATAGAGGATCTTGTAGCCCGGGTAGACGCTCTTGTGGCCGAGAATGACCATTTTGAATTTTTCTGGAACGTAGACGGGGTAGAAACCGCGTACGCCAAAACATTAAACCCGCATGAAGGACCGCCCGACCCTCTTCCCGAATTAAAAGGACAATACGTGGACCGCGCCCACATTGTTTTCCCATCAGAAAGAACAATGAAACACACCGAAATGGAATACTCGGTGCCATTCGAATCCGGTTTGGAATGCTTTCAACAAATACGAACACTTATACGTAAAGGAACACACAATATTCTTTGGCCAGTAGAGTACCGGACCGTCGCTCCAGATAATGGGTGGATAAGCCCGGCACGAGACAGAAAAACAGTCACGATTTCAGTTCACCAAGGCATTACTGAACCTCACGAACCTTTCTTTCGCGAAGCTGAACAAATATTTCTCGCGTACGATGGGCGACCCCATTGGGGAAAAGTTCATTATCTAGATAGAGAACAACTTTCCGGTATATACGGTGATGGATGGGAAAAATTCTGGGATGTGCAACGAAAACTCGACCCTAAGGGCGTATTCGTCAATGAATACATGCAGAGTTTACAGCCCAGATAAAACGTACGATTTTAGAATGACATACAGAAAAGAAAAGACTAACGTCTCCACTGACCAAACGAGAGGTTTCTTATGATCCCGAACTTGATTGACCAATTCCGTATAGATGGGAAAGTCGCTGTCATCACAGGAGCGAGCAGAGGTATCGGAGAGGGCATAGCAATAGGCTTAGCTGATGCCGGAGCGACCGTGATCATTACCGCCAGAGATGAACAACGACTCAAAGGTGTCGCAGAGATAATCAGTGAAAGAGGTGGCACATGTAGTGTCATCGTAGGGGACATTACCGAAGAGGCAACCATTGACCAACTTGTATCCCATGCCATAGAAAACTACGGAAAGCTAGATATTTGGGTCAGTAACGCAGGAACATCTGACCATCCGGGGTCGTTCTCTTTCGAAGATTTCCCTACCTGGCACTGGGATCAGCAAATAGCGTTAAATCTTCGACCACATTTCATCGCCGCCAAAGCATGCGCTGAATTCATGCAACCAGGTTCATCCATAATCGGTATCTCATCAATCGCTGGAATACGACCAGCTGTACGTTTCGCAGCATATGGAGCGGCAAAAGCCGGAATGAATAACTTCACAAAAACATTATCCATTGAACTCGCACCAAAAGGAATACGAGCAAACGCTGTTTCCCCAGGTCAAGTTCCTACAGAAGCCACTACCAGAGTCGGAGGTGTACCGCCCGAACAATTTGAAAGCCTTGCAGACCGAATCCCTTTACAACGCGTCGGAACACCCATGGACATAGCCGCAGCAGTTCTCTATCTCGTTTCTGACGCCGGAAGCTGGGTTACAGGACAAAACCTTGTTGTTGATGGTGGAGTAACGTAAACCCTTAACGCAACTTTGATCGTAAAGAATCCAACCAACTCTGTGCTTTATCTAACGCATCATTGGACTCCTTTCGAACCTCTTCAGCTTGATCTCCAGCAGCAGGATACGAACCGAGAAACTTTACTCGCACATCCTTTGCCTGCAATGTCTTTAAACAGTCAGCCATCATTGAATCAGCGATATGACCTTCTAAATCTAAGAAAAAACAGTAATTACCTAACGCCTCCCGAGTGGGACGAGACTCAAGCTTTGTCAGATTGATAGAACGAGCCGCAAATTCTTGAAGAATCGCAAGTAACGAACCAGGCTTATCCGACTGTTGAAACACAACGACACTTGTTTTGTCATGCCCTGTAGGAGATGGAATACCATCTCTAGCTATAAGAACAAATCGTGTCTGATTTCCACTATGGTCCTCAATGTTTTCTGCAGCTATATCCAAGCCGTATCTCTCTGCGGCAAGACTCGTTCCAACCGCAGCAATATCATTACCTGAACTATCAGCTAGCATTTTCGCTGCGTGCGCTGTTGAATTAGCGGCTTCAAGTTCAGCATCTGGCAAAGTATTTCGAAGGAATGAGCGGACTTGTGCCAACGCATGCGGGTACGAAATAACTTTCTGAATATCTTCAAGCGAAGTACCTGACTTTACGAGAAGATTCATTGTTATTGGAATCACAACTTCCCGTTGAATCATCAAGTCACTATCAAAAGCTAAAGTGTCCTGCACAACGTTCACAGTTCCCTCTATAGCATTTTCAATAGCGCAAAATCCAAAATCAACAATTCCAGCAGCAGTATTATGCAAGACATCTGAATGACTGCGAAATAAAACATGTTCAGCTTCAGCTAGATCAGTCTGAGTTAGTAAGGCTGATTCAGTAAAGGTCCCCGCAGGGCCAAGATACCCAACCTTCAATGATGTAAGTTCGTCCACACCTGAAGGATAGAGCAGGAAGGGCAAGACACCTCCTTAATTTAGATAGAACCCCCGAAATACCAATGAACACGCCTAAAGTTTTCACATGTCAAACGATCAATTCTATTTTCGTCAACTTTTATCAGGAAGAGATATTGGTACCGAAGATCAAATCGCCCGTCAAATGGTTAACTTCATCTATCTCATCGGTGATCGGTTAACCGGAGAAGCCGTCGTGATCGATCCCGCATATGACCCGAAAGGACTTGTTGACATCGTTGAAGCAGATGGCATGAAATTAACTGGTGTGCTTGCTACCCACTACCATCCAGACCACATCGGTGGGGACATGATGGGATTCAGTATTTCAGGAATAACCGAACTCTTAGAACTAACCTCTGTACCAATCCACGTACAAAGAGAAGAAGCCGAACTCGTAGATAAAGTCACCGGTGTCGGACAAGAGAACCTTGTAACCCATGAAAGCGGAGACAAACTTAAAGTCGGTTCAATAGAAATTGAACTTATCCACACACCGGGGCACACCCCAGGAAGCCAATGTTTCCTTGTCGAGAATAGACTCGTGGCAGGAGACACCCTGTTCCTTGATGGATGTGGAAGAACTGATCTGCCCGGGGGAGACCCACGGCAAATGTATGAAAGCCTCACGAAGCGCCTAGCGAAAGTCCCTGATCATGCAACACTATTTCCAGGACACCTCTACTCACCAAAACCTTCCCAATCAATGGGAGAAACCCGTCAACATAATTACGTGTTCGCCCCGAACTCACCAGAACAATGGATGGCAATGTTCGGCGGGTAGGACTAAACATCAGAACAATGAAAAATAAACTATGGAACTAATTGAACTAAGCCCTGAAATGCAAAAATTCGTAACGGAACGACATTTAGCCTCATTAACTATTGTCACTGCAACTGGTCGTCCTCATGTCACCCCAGTCGGATTTACATGGGACCAAGAAAATCAGCTGGTGCGTGTTATTACATGGGCTGGAAGCACAAAAGCTAAAATTCTACAACGGTCCGAACACCCACTTAAAGCAGCAATTTGCCAGGTTGACGGAGGTCGTTGGGTCACTTTAGAAGGAACCGCTGTTGTTAGTGCAGATGAACTCCGTTGTAGCGAAGGCACAAAACGCTATGCAACAAGGTACTCGGAACCCAAAGACAGAGGAGAAGATAGACGAGTAATTGAAATTACTGTTAACCGCATACTAGGAAGGGCATAGAGCATAAACGATATGCTGCACCAAACAATTACGAAATCACCTCGAACAATCAGATGCACGGTAACCTCCATGACTACTCGCGCGAGTGGCGGAATTGGCAGACGCGCAGGCTTCAGGTGCCTGTGTCCTTCGGGATGTGAGGGTTCAAATCCCTCCTCGCGCACATAAAACCCCAGAGGAAATATTGAAAGATATGGCAACCCCCTTAAAGAAAAATAGAAGTCTAAAAACCCTCCTTGTTTCGACGGCATTGATCTGCTCTTGTGTAATAACTGCACCTCAAATTGCATATTCGCAAATGGAGGAAAACACATCAGCAAATTCGCAAAATAATCTTTCCAATGGTCCTGATTTCAATGGAGACGGATATGACGACCTCGTAGTCGGTGCAACTGGTGAACGCTACGGAGATGGAATCGCTTCAGGCGCTATCACTATTCTCTTCGGCGGACCAGATAAACAGTTCTCAGACAGTGTAGAACTACACCAAGATCTATTAAATATCCAAGGAAATAACGAGCCGTATGACAGATTCGGGTCAAGAACAATTCACGGAGACTTTAATGGTGATGGATTAGATGACCTCATCGTTAGTGCACCTCAGAAGGATGTTGATGGCAAAAAAGATGTTGGAATGATTTGGTTATTTAATGGAGCTACAGAGGGTATGGGAGTCATAACAATCGCAAATTCCTTTGACTTAAGCATGTTTATCGATACTTCACTTATTAACGAATCAGATAACTGGGGAGAAATGCTTTCCGTAGGTGATTTCAATGGTGATCAATTCGATGATCTAGTTATAAGCGCCCCAAACAGTGATTGGCGTAATCGAGATAATGTTGGACTACTGGTAGTCCTATATGGAAGTGAGACAGGGTTAGAAACTTCAAATTCAAATGTAATTACCCAAATGACACCCGGAATTCCAGATGCAAGCGAAGTTAATGACCGCTGGGGTTCAGCAATAACATCTGGCGACTTTAACAATGATGGATTCCATGATCTAGCAATCGGGTCACCAGGTGAAAATTACGGTTTTCAGCCATCAGTCGGTGCTTTAACCATCATTTACGGAGAAGAAGAAGGACTCAACTCGCGAAATGCAAAGAGATTCCATCAGAACACGCCGAACATTCCCGATAGAAACGAAGAGAATGATGAGTGGGGATCAGTACTTACATCAGGGGACTTCAATCAGGATTCAATAGACGACCTGATCATAGGAACCCCAAACGAAAGCAGTGGATCTAAACAAATGACAGGATCTGTGACGGTTATGTACGGTTCTCCAGAGGGAATAACGTCACAAAAATCACAACGGTTACACCAAGGAAGTTTCGGCGTACAAGATAAAATTGAGGAATTCGATAGGTGGGGTTCCGTTCTCACCGTTGGAGATTTTGACGGTGATGGACGTGAAGACCTAGCTATAGGGACTCCGGCAGAAGGAACGGGGGCGCTTCTGCGGTCAGGAGCTATTACTATCCTATATGGTTCAAATAGTGGGCTAACAGGTAGAGGTTCGATCACTATTCACCAAAATCATGAGGCTTTACAATTAGATGCACAGCATGCTGACCATTGGGGTGAGTCACTCGGAGCCCTTGACCTTAACGGCGATGGCAAATCAGAACTCCTTGTGGGAGCGAGCGGCAAATCTATTGGTACGCAATTTGATTCCGGCATGGTTTCACTTTTTTGGGGAACCGAATTAGGGATCGTTCCGGAATTCAACAAATACTTAGATCAAGATACTTATGGAATACCCAGTGGAAATAAAAGCACTGACTTCTGGGGGCGTTTAGGTACTTCATCTGAATTAACATTGGAGCGTCCTGCGAAGGGATTAACCACCCTCTCAGGTGTCAACGTTGCCGTCCTCATGGAATTACCAAAACGGGAAGGTGGTATTGATTCGTATATTGTGCGAAGCCCATGTGGGCATTCAATCCGAGTCTACGGTGGAACACTTTCAGAAGGAGTTGAGATTGTTATTGACCCGGGGCATGGCGGAATAGATGGCGGTGCTGGATATTTTGGCTTACGAGAACATTCTGTCAATCTTTCAGTCGCTGAAGCTCTACAGAATGAACTCACAGAACGAGGAATTAAAAGCTTTCTTGTAAGAACGAGCAATTACCATATACCTCTCTCATCTCGAGGTCTTATCGCAGACCTTTTACAAGCTAAAGCCATGATTTCCATACATCACAATGCCCCGTATATCGCTGCTTCTAGTCATCCAGGTACGGAAGCATTCGTTCAGAGCAATTCAGTTAACTCAGCGCGACTAGGAACCCTTGTTTATGAATACGTGTACGAAGCCCTAGATCAATTCTCATGGATTCCATGGACAAGCCAATATGATGCTGGCGTTATCAGAGTTTTGAATAAAAGAGGAACCGACACGTATGGAATGCTTTCCCGACCCAAAACACCAACCACATTGGTTGAGTTAACGTATCTCGCAAATCGATACGAAGCCAACCTCATTAAATCAGCAGACTATCTTCCCACGGTCGCGACCGCCCTTGCAGATGCCGCCGAAGAATATCTTCGTCAACCAATTTCAGGAGATTTCCCTTCAACGGTGAGAAACTTCACAGCTGGTGACGCACCTGGTTACAGCGTATGTAGAGACCCTGAAATGGGCATGCCACTTATCTTTGATTTTGATCCAGAAGTTTTCGATCAGGCATTAATAGGTATCGAATAAAGACTTATTGGACATTGGAGTAAAAGCGTGACTATGAGAAACATTTCTAAAGCTATTCAACAAGCTGTTGATGATGGGATCATTTCCGAAGAGTAAAAATAAAACCTTTTGGCCACTAAAATACAAATGTGTCAATACAAAGATTTGAACAAAGACTCGAATCCTTCGTAGAAGGACTATTCACGAGGTTATTTAGAAGCTCAGTTAAACCTGTTGAGATCGGACGCCGGATCATTAGAGAAATGGACATGGGAGTTACCCTAGGAGTCTCCGGTCAAACCCTTGCACCTAATCAATACACCATTTCACTGTCACCTGATGATTATTCAAAACTTGAAACAGTTCGAGAATCGCTTGTCCGAGAATTAAGTGAAACATTACGTAAACACGCAGTTGAAGAAAACTACTTATTCCTTGGAACCTTGGTTATACACATAGAATCAAAATCAGAATATAGAAATGGTCTCTTTCAGATTGTAAGTGACTTTACCGAAAACAAGAATGGTTTACCTCCTGGAGCAGTAGTGATCAATGGTGGGGAAAGAATTTTACTTAAAGAATCTAATGTCATTCTTGGTCGCGCCGAAGATGCATTTATACAAATTCATGACCCTGAAGCAAGTCGAAACCATGCAGAAATCAGGTTAACGGGACGAAATTTTATAATTTCTGACTTGGGCTCAACTAATGGGACAATTGTTAATGGAAATAGAATCTCAGAACATATTCTTCACGATTATGACACGATAACAATAGGAAAAACATCCTTACGATTTGAGGCTAGTTAAATGAGAGAACTATGAGTGAAAGTACCGTCTTATATGAACAGGAAAATAATATAGTCACTATCACCTACAACAGGCCTGACAATCTAAATACCATCAATGGCCAGATGAGAGAAGAACTCAATCAAGCATGGACTAGATTTCTAGAAGACGAAACTGCTTGGGTGGCTATCGTGACAGGAAAAGGATCGGTTTTCTGTGCCGGTGCAGATCTTAAAGATGGAGAAGGAAGTGCAGGAAATTTTGCCGGCACCTTTTGGGAGAAACCAACAATCAATAGTTTTGAAAGCGGCCAGGAAATATTCAAACCAGTTATTGCTGCAGTAAACGGACCTTGTGTTGGTTATGGATTGACTGCTATAACATTCTGTGATTTTGTCATAGCGAGTGAATCCGCGACTTTTAGCTATCCCGAAGTACGAATCGGAATTCCAACAATAGTTGGAGCAATCCGTCTCCCCCAAAAACTTAATTGGGCTGATGCCATGGAGTTGCTCCTTCTTGGGGAACCAATATCATCCAGCCGAGCGAAAGAAATAGGCCTCGTTTGGGAAGTATGTAATGATGACCAACTAATGTCAAGAGCTAAGGAATTAGCAGGTAAATTATGTAAATCAGCCCCATTAGCTTCTCGAGCAACGAAAGAAGTAGCTACGCGAACCCAAAACATGGGTTGGATAGAATCAGTGCGCTTCGGAGAGACAATGCGAATAGTGGCCAATCAAACAAAAGATGCTACTGAAGGTAAAAGCGCATTCAGAGAAAAGCGGGACCCAGACTGGAAAGGGAAATAGAATTAGGGAAATTTTTTCCCTAATTCATATCCGATACATATTGATCGCTCATACGTGCGAGAATTTAGAAGTAAATCAATTTTACGAAATTAAAGTGCCATTTTTATTAACACAACATTGGTAAATAAGAAACGAAGGGTAAACCTTGTGCCGTTACAACGGCATAATCTGGTGGGAGAAAGCATCATGGATTTTAAATGAATGAGGAAAGGTCTCTCCATCAAATTTCAGATTCGCACATGTTCTTTACCTGGGGCGCATCAACAAATGTTGGAAATATTAGAACTCAAAATCAAGATTACTTTGGCATAAGTAACACGTTTATAGCTGTGGCTGATGGAATGGGTGGACACAATGGAGGTGAAGTAGCTTCCGAAACCGCTATTAAAGAACTTCTACAAAAACAAAGATTCAATACAATTAAAGAAGTAGCAGATCAGGTCATCCTTGCTAACCGTGCAGTAAATGTAAGAGCACAAGAAAACCTGAATCTTTTTGGGATGGGAACCACTTTATGCGCACTTACATATTTGGAATTCCCCGCAGACCTTTCGAAATTAGTAGTAGTAAATGTTGGAGATTCCAGAGTGTATGTTCTAGCTGAAGGAAAACTTCAACAAATAACACAGGATCATAGTCTTGTTGAAGAAATGTATCGTGAGGGAAAAATAACAAAAATTGAAGCTGAAAATCACCCTAGACGAAATGTAATAACACGCTCCTTAGGCACCAACGCAAATGTAGAAGTTGATTGTTGGGAGATCACAGCTAGAAAAGGAGACAGGTATCTCCTTTGCACGGATGGTTTGACAAATGAAGTAACCGATGAAGCAATTTTCGAAATTCTCCAAACATGCAAAGACCCGCAGAAAGCATCAGAGGCTTTAATAGAAACTGCAGTAAATGCGGAAGGTTTAGACAACGTAACTGCTGTAGTCGTTGATATCAAAGAAGGAGAAGATCAATCAAGACCAATACAGATTTCTAATACCCCAGCCATCTATGGGGATTTGTTTTTAGACTCGGAAAGTCAAGAGCCAAAGAAACTTTACAAAATCACAACACCTCCCATATGGAAAGGAAATCCAATACCTTCTCAACTTCTAAAGTTCCTTATTGGTTTGACAATAGCTGTTATCGCTATTGGTAGTTTGGTTGGATATTACGCTAGAGAGGGATTCTTTATAGCATTTGAATCGGATAACGATACAAAGATCACAGAAGCACAAGTCGTCATTTATAAAGGAACAAAAGGTGGAGTTCTGTGGTTTGAACCCACAATAGAAAAACGAACAGCTTTGCTAGGTCTTGACTTAAATGACAGAAAGCTAGATGAGATTAGCGATGGTGTATCTTTTGATACATTTCA
Organism: Acidimicrobiaceae bacterium; assembly: GCA_002709645.1. GTDB lineage: Bacteria > Actinomycetota > Acidimicrobiia > Acidimicrobiales > UBA8592 > UBA8592. Next base: position 16,911 of record PAQG01000023.1, on the reverse strand, counting down.
CGAAGCACAAGCCTATATCGACGAAATCATGGCTGAAGATAAACCCTCAAAGCCCACTGGCTGAAACCGGTAAATGAAGTGCAATAAACGTACCGTCGAAGCTTGCCTTTTATTAGTAAGTTCTACAATCATCGTTGTCGCTTATGTTCTGGCAAGCATAGGTAGATACTCATCCCTACCGGCTAACATTGTCCCTTTTTTTGTCATAATTGTTTTGCTTTTTGCTGCTGCTCACATAGCTATGAAAAGATTCGCACCACATGCAAATCCGATTCTCCTTCCTGTTGCTGGAACTCTAAACGGAATAGGCTACGTCTTCATAGCGCGGCTACAAGACGAATTAGCTGGCCTACAAGCTTTATGGACACTAATTAGCGTTCTTGCTTTCATGATTATTTTGGCTAAAGGTTCGCCAGTAAGACAATACCAACGGTATAAATATTCATTTCTTTTTCTCGGATTTGTACTGCTTCTTTTACCCCTTTTCCCTTTAGTAGGAAAAGAAATTAACGGAGCAAGAATATGGGTTTCTATCGGCCCATTAAATTTTCAACCAGCAGAGTTCGCGAAAATATCATTAGCGATTTTTTTTGCAGGTTACCTTGTTGAAAGAAGAGAAATCTTATCAATCACTAATTCAAAAATTCTGGGAATTTCAGCCCCTGAACCTAGGCACATCGGACCAATAGTTTTCGCATGGTTTGTTTCCTTGATCATTATGGTGATGGAAAAAGATCTAGGCTCATCCCTTCTTTTCTTCATACTTTTCCTATCTCTACTGTGGATAGCAACCCAAAGAAATATATATCTTCTCATCGGATCAACATTATTTCTGGCCGGGGCTATTTTTGCTTGGGGCCAATTCTCTCATGTTCAGAAGAGAGTAGATATTTGGCTCCACCCGTTTAATGATCCGACAGGAGATGGGTACCAAATCGTACAAAGTGCATTTGCTTTAGCTGAAGGCGGGTTAACCGGAACAGGTCTTGGTCTAGGAACCCCCGAGAGAATCCCAGCTGCAGAAACTGATTTTATCTTTTCAGCAATCGGAGAAGAACTTGGGCTAATCGGAACGACCACAATATTGATTGCATTCATTCTTATAATTCATAATGGCTTCCGCATTGCTCTCAATATAGAAAAACCATTTGAGAAACTTCTCATAGTCGGACTTACCGCTCTTCTGGGGTTTCAAGCTTTTATTATCATTGCCGGAGTTATTCGAGTGCTGCCACTAACAGGAGTAACTCTTCCATTTGTGAGCTACGGGGGAAGTTCTCTTCTATCGAACTGGGTCATCCTCGCAATCCTCCTTCTTATTTCGAATGAAAAAAATCAACAGCAGGTTGAACGGAAAAGAATATGAATAGGAACGTACGAATTCTTACGATCATAATGACTTTGTGCTTCTTAGCGTTATTCGCACAATTAATACGGTTACACCTCATTCAAAGAGAAGATCTTCAAGCGAACCCTAATAACACAAGGTCAATTGTCAGTGAATTCAGTCAAGAAAGGGGATTGATAAAAACTGCTGATGGTGTTGTTATTGCAGAATCTCAAGAAGTCCAAAACGAATTACGATACGAACGTCACTATGCTTACGAGGATTTATATGCCCATATCACAGGTTATTTCTCTTTTCTATATGGGTCAGTAGGGCTAGAACGTTCATACGATGATTTATTGGCCAGCCACAATAAAGAAAAGCCCTTAGAAATTACAACAACAATTAATCATTCCATACAACAGAAAGCAAAAGAAGCATTAGGAAATCGAAATGGCTCTGCTGTGGTATTAAACCCTCAGACTGGTGAAATTTTAGCAATGTGGAGTTACCCATCCTATAACCCAAACTCTCTTAGCTCATCAGATTTGGATGCAGTGCAAGATGCTTGGGGCCAATTATCAGAAATTCCGGTCTCGAATGACCCAAGACTTGAAAGAGCATACCGAGAACTCTACTTTCCTGGATCAACGTTTAAGATCGTGACAGCCGCCGCCGCTCTTCTTTCAGATAAAGCAACGTTAACTCAACCTGATTTTGAAAACCGGAATGAATATCTACCCCCATTAACAGACCTTCCATTACAGAATTACGGTGGGGGAATCTGTGGGGGGAACATTCTCGAAGGATTACGAGTTTCCTGCAATTCCATATTTGCTGAATTAGCAGCTGAAATAATTGGGGCTAAAGCAATGATTGAAACATCTGAAAGATTTGGATTTAATCAAACAATACCCATTGACCTTCCGTTTTCAATTCCTTCCGTTTTCCCATCAAACTTTGGTGACCCTATCGGAGAAATCAACGCATTTTCTATTCCGATTCTTGAGAAGACACCAGGGTTAGCCCAAGCTGGAATAGGTCAATTTGATGTGAAAGCAACACCATTACAAATGGCTTTAGTAGCTGCAGCAGTATCGAATGATGGTCTAATCATGAAACCGTACATCATAGATTCATACAAAACAGAAACGATGGGATCTATGAAAGTCAATAAACCCGAAGTTTGGAAAAGCGCACTTCCTACTGAAACTGCAAGATCATTGAAATTTGCCATGGAAACAATAGTAAAAAACGGGACAGCGAACAGGATGAAAGTCACCGGAGCTGTTATTGGTGGCAAAACAGGAACAGCACAAGTTGACTCCAGTCGCCCTGATGATACCCATGGATGGGTTATTGGATTTGGTGGACCAAAGGAAGGTCCATCAACTGTCGCTATCGCCGTACTCGTCGAATCTATTCCAAATGAAGGCCAAAATACTGGTGGTTTTGATGCAGCACCTATAGCTCAGATCGTTCTAGAGCAAACTCTGAGAATACAAGGATATATAAATTAAGATGTCTACCCGAGATGACTTTTTTGTTACTCGTTCAAAGGGTGAACGTATTCCAGCCCCGATCGCCATTAAACTCTTGACCTATGTCTGAACAAGGGTCAATTGTCTTTGGTGGCAGGTACGAACTCAAAAAACGGTTAGCCCGTGGCGGGATGGCAGAAGTTTTCCTTGCCGAGGACCAACTGCTTGGCCGCCCTGTTGCTGTAAAAGTTCTATTCCCAGAATTCGCAGCTGATCCAAGCTTTGTTGAACGATTCAGACGCGAAGCACAAGCAGCAGCCAATCTCAGTCATCCAAATATTGTCGGCGTGTACGACTGGGGGAGAGAAGAAAGTACCTACTACATCGTTATGGAATATGTTGAAGGCCGTAGCCTTTCACAGATAATAAGAAAAGAAGGCCCACTCCCAGCCCCACGCGTCGCTGAAATTGCAGAAGGAATAGCATCTGCCCTTGGGTTTGCCCACAAAGGTGATGTTGTCCATCGAGATATGAAATCCGGAAACGTTATTATTTCTGAGAATGGGCAAGTAAAAGTAGCTGATTTCGGAATAGCTACTGCAATCTCTGGAAATGTAGAGGCAAATCTGACTCAAACCGGAACTGTTATGGGTACCGCAACATACTTTTCTCCCGAACAAGCTCAAGGTTTGACAGTTGATGGACGAAGCGACCTTTACTCATTAGGGGTCGTAATGTACGAAATGCTTACCGGCTCACCACCTTTCACGGGAGATAGCTCTGTTTCTATTGCCTATAAACATGTACAGGAACAACCTGAACCTATCTCAGAAAAACGACCGGGAGTTCCAGAGGCATTACAGGCAATTACTGCAAAACTGATGAACAAAGATCCGAATAATCGGTACACCTCAGCCGCAGATCTTCAAGCAGATCTGCAACGTTTCCTTTCAGGACGTCTCACTCTTGACCCTTCGATAACTCCCGAAACAACTGAAACCTTGCCTCAATCAGAAACCACGCTTGTAAACCCTGTAGCTGCTTCCATGGAACCAGTTGATGAATCACATATCGGGGGACCCCCATATCCACCTCAATACTATGAACCTTATGATCGCCAAGACAGAAGAATTTGGCTATGGGGCATTCTCACTATTGGTCTATTAGGGGCACTTGTAGCTCTGGTCATTATGCTCGTTAATTTCGTTAATAACACAACAAGTTCTGACCCCCAACAAACCACAACTGCTGAAATAAAACCCATTACATCAACCGGTGTAATTGTTCCCCTTGTCATTGATCTAGATAGAGCTCAAGCTATTGAACTTCTTCAAACAAGGGGATTCATAATTGGAAGAATAACAACCGAAGTACGAGATGATGTTCCATCAGATCGAGTACTAAGCCAGAATCCACCGCAAGGAACAGAACTAGAACCTGGGGACACGATCGACATAATCGTCAGTGTCGGACCTGAATCAATATCCTTACCTATCGTTGTTGGCTTAACTCAAGAGGAAGCGCTCAATAAGTTGAATAATGATGGATTTATCAACATTGAAATAAAAAAGCTAAAAACTAATGAATATGACATAGGAGTTATCGCAGAACAGGAACCAGAAGCTAATTCACGTCTTGAACCAAGCGGGGTGATCACATTACAAGTAGCTGATGGTCGGATAAGCGACAATATCCCTAATCTTGCCGGTCAGACCCTATCTTTCGCTCAAGAAGAACTACAAGGTAAAGGGTGGGTAACCACGACTGAGGAAATTGAAAGTGAAACAATTGAAGCTGGAAGAATTGTAGGAACGAACCCTCCCAATGGAACGGATCATAATTTAGACGAACCTGTGGTAATTCAAGTTTCAACAGGTCCAGCTGCAATAGAAATCCCTTCAATTATCGGTCAATCGCCAGCTAGTGCTGCAGCAACTCTCGCAGGCAGTGGATTTATGGTTGCCCCAACAGAAGACTGTCCCGTTGATCCTGAAGACCCAAACGTAGGTTTGGTTGTTTCACAGACACCGGAAGCCGGAGAATTTGTTGAAGCAGGAACAACGATCACAATATGTATAGGGATTGCTATTGAACCAACTCCCGAACCGGAACCAACTCCAACACCAACTGAACCGGAACCAACTCCAACACCTGAAGAGTAATTCTAAATCAAGTTTCTTTAAAGAAATTCTCAAGGATTGTATGACCGTTATCTGTCAAGATTGATTCAGGGTGAAACTGAACGGCCTCAATCTTAAAGCTTTTATGACGTAATCCCATAATAAGTCCATCCTCCGACTCGGCTGTGATCTCAAGTGAATCAGGAAGAGATTCTCTGTTGACAACAAGCGAGTGATAACGGGTAGCTTGAAATGGTGCAGGAAGACCCTCAAACACTCCATTACTACTATGAGAGACAGAAGAAGTTTTTCCATGCATTACATTCGGTGCACGAATTATCTCACCACCAAATGCTTGCCCAATACATTGCAAACCTAAACAAACGCCAAAAATTGGTTTCTTACTTTTAAAATTGTCTATTAAGTCAAGACATAATCCGGCGTCAGTAGGGGTCCCTGGGCCGGGACTGATAAGAAAAGAATCAGGGTTAATATCTTCTATCTGGCCAATGGTGACTTTGTCATTACGAAAGACAATGGGTTCTATCCCAAGTTCACCTAAATACTGAACAAGGATATATACAAATGAATCGTAATTATCAATGACAAGAACACGGGAACCCACGCTTTGGAGGGTAGTGGACATCTAGGAAATCTACTCGTAAATGTGATTCTTTCATATTGTCTTCTATTATTGAAGACATGGGAAAACCTCCAAAAGAACGAACTCAAAGCAAAAGAATTACCGAAAAAGGTACACGGCCAGACAATCTTCCGCCATCAGGGTCAACATCTATGGGGTACATGCCTTCGAAACGTGTGAGTTCCCGATGGGTAGCTCCAACTATGTTTGGATTACTTGGCGCTGGAACAGTAATGATTATTGTGAATTATGTAGATCTATTACCTGGCGGCACTAGCAATTGGTACCTTCTTGGGGGGCTTGGCCTTGTCTTAGCGGGAATTATTACTGCAACTCAACTGCATTGATCAAAAAAACACACTTTTTTGAAAATAGGGGTAATTACATGACTGTAATTTATCCCCAAAGTTCCTCACAACCTGTGGATAACTAACATATTCCCCTTATGAAACATCGTTAACAAAAACAACACCATCCACAGATGTTAAAAATGCAAGGAAAATTCTGGTAAGAAAGCAGACATTCAGTCTGACTGGCGAAGTAAATCCATTTCTGACATGCAATGCCTAGGGGGATCAGGATGCTCATCTGTTGCTACAGTCATTCTAACTTCACTCCCACATGTAGAACACCGGAAATTGAGTTTTACCTTTCGTAATTCACCAGCCGGAGGAGGTTCAGGTAAAGGTGTAGCCAATAAGCGAAAGATACTAAGACCTATTCGAAGAATCACATAAGCAACAGCTATGGCTATAACAACGCTAATGATGGTCCCAAACATATTTTCATGCTAGGGGAACCAACACTAAGACACCTAATATACAAACGGTAGATCACCTGTTTCACCGGTTAAACAAGATTTTATTAGAAAGCTGTGGCAATCTCTACAAGTACCCTTCTGACTACTGTAAGGAAAAATATGGAAATTGAAGTACCACTCCTGATCATACGGATCGCACTTGGACTCACACTCGCTGCACACGGATATAACAAATTCTTTAAAGGTGGCAAAATTGAAGGTACTGGAAGATGGTTTGACAGTATGGGTATGCGACCCGGGAAAGCCCATGCATTTTTAGCAGCCTGCGGAGAAATAGGTTCAGGAATTTTCTTAGCTGCGGGTTTCCTCACCTCATTTGCAGCTTTGGGGTTCGTAGGTTTAATGTCTGTTGCTTATTGGACTGTTCATAGCAAAAATGGGTTCATGATCATAAATGAAGGTTGGGAGTATGTATTCATTCTCGCTATTAGTGCTGTAACGGTCGCCATGATCGGACCAGGCGAATGGTCGCTAGATCACGCAATAGGTTGGGACTCTGACCTTGATGGTTATACCGGTCTAGTAATTTCAGCCGGTGGAGGTTTATTAGCAGCTACAGGACTTCTAGGGATCTTCTACAGGCCTCCTAAAGAAGAGACAAACAACTAGAGATTATCTTCTCTTCTCACCGCGCATATCAAAAACAATTTTAATTGCTCCAAGTGAACCTGCTTCAGCAGCATGTCGTATCGCATCCTTATAGCGGTCAAGTGGGTATGCGGCACTAACGAGTCTCTCAAGCTTCTTATCTCTTACAAGATCGAAAGCAAGAGCGTAACTGTTACTGACCGTCCCATCACTCAAAAATTCTGTCCCATAAGTATATGAACCAACAATTTCCAATTCACGATGCCATAAAGCAGTCAAGTCAACTTTGGTAACACCAGGCATACCCATCATTACAACCCGACCTCTAGGTCGCGTTATAGAAAGAGAAGTGCCTATAGATCCTGCGTTACCTACAGCATCAATAGTTACGTCCGCTCCGCCAGATAAAGAATCACCGATCATTCGACAACCACTTACTTTCCGCACCGCTCTTTTCAACTCTCTTGGCTCTACGATCAGATCAGCACCTAGCTCTTCAGCAAGAGATTTTTGAAGTGGGTACTTTGCAGAAACAATAATGGTCTCCACGTCGGTTAATGCCCGTAACGCTGCTGTAACGCAAAGCCCCATCGTTCCTGCTCCCTGAACAACAACAACCCCACCTGGCTCTGCCTTTGCTTTCAAAGCCGTATGCACACCAACAGCAGCAGGTTCAAGGATAACCGCTCCCTCGTCAGATAGATCTGAGGGAACCTCATGAAGTTGAGAAGAATGCGCAACCAATTGCGTACTCCAACCTCCACCTGTATCGCAACAATATCCAACTTGGATACCATCCCCAATTGGACCATTCAGTAAATAACCGTAATCATTTCCATCACCAGGGCATGCTCCATCAAAAGGAGGATCTTCACCTCGGCTTTCAGCACCAAGCACAGGTTCAAGAACCACTCGGGTGCCATCCTCAATGACACCAAAAACCTCATGTCCAGGAACAAAAGGAAATGAAACTAAAGGATCAAAATAGCGACTAGACCTACCATCTACTGTTGCAAGATCACTGCCACAAATTCCAGACAATAAAGGGAAAACCCTCTGCCAGCCATCATCGGGAATTTCTGGAGGATCAATATCTTTAAGTTGAAGAGGACCAACTTGTGAACCAAACCCTGGGGACAGACGAGATCCAATAGCCGCAGCCGCATATTTCAATTCTTTACGTTCGAAAACTAAAGCTTTCACAGAGATAACAATAGAGCTTTTAAATCACTTTTGGTAAAGAAAGCATCTATCTTCCTATCAAAGATAAAAACTCTTCAGTTTTTCAAGTATTAAACTAATAACAACTGAGAAGAAACAATCATGAAATACCCTTCAGTCTCGGTATGTGCCAATCTAAGAGAAAGACATCATAGGAGAGGGAAATGACAGATTTCACGAATCACACAGGTGTCGCACTTGTTATAGGGGGATCAGGAGGAATTGGTTCAGCTATTTGCCGTCTCCTAGCGGACCGAGGGAGCAACATAGCTTTCACATACAACAAGAATCTTGATAAAGCACAAGCATTACAAAAAGATATTGAAAAACAGAAGAAGCTTTGTATTTCCACATCGCTTAATCTCACTGATCAAACTGAAGTACATCAATTCACCAATTCGCTTCAAGAGCAAGGCGGAATCCACTCATTCATATACGCTGCTGGACCAAATGTTCCACAAAAGCATCTATCAAAAATCAACCCTTCACAATTCGCGGAACATCTTCACGATGAAGTGAACTCGTTTTTTGTTACCGTCTCCTCTGCTCTTCCACAGTTACGTGATCACAAAGGAAGCATTACCGCCGTTACATCTGCAGCAACAAATAGATTTCCCATAAAGGATGGGCTTTCCGCAAGCCCTAAAGCAGCTATTGAAGTACTCATACAGGGATTAGCAAAGGAAGAAGGAAGATATGGGATAAGAGCTAACGCAGTAGGACCTGGAATGCTCACTGATGGGATGGCAGAGAACCTCATTAAAAACGGTGAATATAGCCAAAATGACTTAGACACTGCGACGGCGAACATCCCACTCAAACGATATGGAAATACTGCCGATATAGCTGAAGCTGTCTGCTTTCTAGCTTCACCAAATGCCAACTACATTAGCGGTCAAATTCTTAATGTAGATGGTGGATATACAGCGTGAAATTGAAAAATTAGTAAATCTTGATTCAATTCTCCAAAGATTCATCAAAAACCTTTTGTAGCTGCTGTTTTAAGTCTTCAGTAAATGCCTTCCGAACCGACGTTGGTACTCGACCCCCATCAGAGTTTTTTAACTCCATTGGCTCTCCAACAATTATCCGCACCCGAGTTCGGCGAGGAATTTTTGCGCCCGCAGGTAGAGCAGATTCTGTTCCCCCGATCCCTACTGGGATTACTCTCGCACCAGTTCGAGCAGCTAAAAAAGCAGCTCCGTCAAAGACTTCACCAACGGCTTCACCTAACTGCCGGGTTCCTTCAGGAAAAACAATAATTGACGCTCCTTGCTCTAAAAGGGATTGTGCTGCTTTTAAAGCATCACGATCCGCTGCACCTCGATTAACTGGAACACCTCCAAGTGCAGACATAATCCAAGCAAGTGGTTTGGATGAGAACAACGACTCTTTTGCTAAAGCATGAATCATTCTCGGCGTCTGAACAACAAGTAAAGGAGCATCTAGATTCGAACGGTGAACTGGTGCAAGAATCACAGGACCAGGAATATCTAGATGCTGAGCATCTTTCCCCTTAACACGAAAGTAAGGGTAAAGAAAAACACGGATTCCATACCAAACCATTTTTCTGAATAATCGTCCACCAAACGAAGCAGCAATATAAAGAGCTCTTCTCTGCCGATCACCTAATTCAGATGCAGAAGTAGACATCCTCTCCTCCAGGTCCCGGATCCATTTTTATTCAATCAAACGTTGCATGCGGTTTATTCTCTTTTAAGCCAGTTGACGTAACACGAATAAATTCCGCCTTTTCCCAAAATTCCGGAATTGTTCTTGCATTGCTGTAACTCATACCGCTTTTTAAGCCCGCTACCATTTGCGCAATAAGTTTCGAGACTTCACCCTTGTATGGCACAACTCCCTCAACACCTTCAGGAGCTCTTTGCTCAAAATACTCATCATCAACCAATTCACCAGTGCGAATCGCTCTAGCTTCTATAGCTTCAAAGCTAGCCATACCCCGAACACGCTTCACAAGTCCTTTAGGGGATGATTCAACCTCTCCAGGGCTTTCTTTCGTTCCCGCAAACATAGACCCGACCATTACAGTGTCTCCACCAGCAGCTATAGCCTTCGCTATATCTCCAGATGAAGTAATACCCCCATCAGCGATAATAGGAATGGGTACTTCACTTGCCGAAAAAATTGCAGTTAACTGAGGGACACCAACACCAGCAACCAAACGTGTCGTACAAACCCCACCAGGTCCCACTCCAACCTTTATCGCATCTGCGCCAGCTTCATAGAGATCTTCAGCACCGGCTTGAGTGGCAACATTTCCAGCGATTACGTCAGTTTCAGGAAAAGTATCCTTCAATTCCTTCAAAGCATTAATTGCATGTTCAGCGTGTCCATGAGCTATATCTAAAACAAGGACATCAACTCCAGAAGCCACGAGTGCTTTGCTTCTCACTATTGCATCATGATCAGTTCCAACTGCAGCACCGACAATGAATTGAGAATTTTCATTCTTCACATTCTCTACCATTTGCGCCTGTGCTTCAACGGTCATAAATCGATGGAGAATCCCAGCACCACCTAGTTTTGCCATAGCTAATGCCATTTCCTGTTCGCAAACTGTATCCATATTTGCTGCGAGGATCGGGAGTTTAATACGTATATTCTTTGTCAAATTAGTTTCTAAAGACACATCCTGTCGACTACGGATCGATGACCTTCTGGGTACGAGAAGAACATCATCAAACGTCAGACCAGTTTCTAGTCTTTCAGAAGCTTTCTTTCCAAGAGTCATAAGCACTCTCCGGTTTCAATTGATTACCGATTTGAAGGTTACCGCACGAAATGCATATCGCCTAATAATCTGAAAATCTCCTCAATAGCAAACAAAGTAGGAAATCAAGCTAGTTTGCGGCATCCTGACAATACTAGAGGTTTATATGACTACAGATAATGACGGACCTTATTATGAGGATATGGAACCTGGGATGGTCTTCCCTTCTCCACCTGCGTTACTTGTTGACTCAGGAATGGCTTCTACATATCAAACAATAGTTGGGGAGTCACTTCCTTTAGTTCTTGATTCAAAGATCAGTGAATTGGTAACCGGCTCACCTAACAGGATACTTAGTCCTGGACTTTTACTTCATCTTTCAATTGGTGCTAGCACAGTCGCTACAAAAAAAGTTGTAGCTAATCTTTTCTACCGTGATGTTCGGATACTACGTCCCGTCTCTTTAGGAGAAACACTACAGACAACAACAGAAGTTGTAGCGATGCAGGACAGTACACCAAAACAGAATCGTCCTCACCGAGGAAAGGTTCTTCTAAAAATCTCTACAAAAGCAAACGATGAACTTGTTCTTAGTTACTATCGTTGCCCGCTAGTAAAACTTCGGGGTGACGTATTACCTGGCCACCAGGGTGATTTGGGACAGACACCCGACTTGAATCTTGCATCATATGAACAGCAGAGCTACGAAAAGTGGGATTTATCTCACCTGAGTAAAAAGAATATAAATAACACCAATGGAGTAGTTAAAGATCCATTAAAAGACGTAGTAGACCAAGCACTTGGTCTGGTTCGATTAACGCAGAATATGGCTGCGGTTCATCGAGATTCAACCGCTTCACCATATCCTCACCGTCTTGTTTATGGAGGACATACAGTTGCGCTTGCACAGGCATCTCTCAGTCGAATCTTTCCAAACACTGCAACAATTCTTGGCTGGCATACCTGCGATCACACTGGTCCAGTCTTTGAAGGAGACCTTCTCTCATTTGAACATGAAATTATCAAAGAAAAACAGTATGGAAAAGGTCAAATTAGGGGAGTCAGATCACGGGTCCATGCTCATAGAGACAACGAAAAACCTAAAGAGGTTCTTGATTGGGTTTCAATTTCCCTAACAGGATAAACAACACTAAGGATTAACTATGTCTGATCCATTTCATTCATTCCATCTAGATAATAAAGTTGCAATCATTACAGGAGCGTCAAGTGGTATTGGCGCCCAGACAGCCAAATTATTTAGCTCCGTAGGGGCAACCGTAATCGCAGCAGCTCGAAGATTAGACAGACTGGAAAAACTTGCTGAAGAAGTTCCAAATGTGATTCCAATTCAATGTGATGTTACAAGCGATGAAGATTGCGAAAAACTAGTCCAGTCAACCATTGAACAATGCAACAGGGTAGATATTCTCATTAACAACGCTGGGATAAGCGACCCTATAGCGGCTCTTGATGAAGAATTATCTGAATTTCGCCGTGTAATACAAATCGACTTAATTTCTTGCTTTTACCTCTCTCAACTTTGCGCCCGAAGCATGAAAGAGCAGCAGACTGGCGGTGCAATAGTAAATGTTGCTTCCGTACACGGATTTGTAGGTTCGGCACCAAACAATCAACCAGGTTACAGCGCTGCAAAAGGTGGGTTAGTGAACCTTACGAGAGAACTTGCGCTTGAATGGGCACGATACAACATACGTGTCAATGCAATTGCCCCAGGATATGTAGCGACTGAACTCACCGATGACATGATCGCTGGTGAAAGCGGAAGGAAATGGATTGAACGAAACACTCCCATGCGACGCCCAGGTAATGTTGAAGAACTAAATGGAGCAATGCTGCTACTTTCTTCAGATGCAGGCAGCTATATAACCGGTGAAACAATAGCTGTTGATGGAGGATGGTTAGCACGTTAAAGAATGCTCTTAACGCTACTGCTTTTCAAGATTTCTCTCGTCGCCTACCTTGGAGATAACTACTAAGAATAAGAGATTCAATGAAAGCAGCAGTTTTAACTCAATCTAATCAACCCCTTGTCATTCAAGACATTGAGATTGAAGAACCAAGACCAAGAGAAGTGCTAGTCCAAATACATCATTGCGGCATTTGCCATAGTGATCTTTCTATCTTCGACTTAGGAGGAGCTGGACAATTACCAGTGATTCTCGGTCATGAAGCTGCTGGTGTGATTGAATCAGTTGGTTCAGATGTAACTTCAGTTACCCCAGGTGACAAAGTTTTATTAACTCCCTTAGCCCCATGCGGACATTGTTATTGGTGCTCAAGAGCTGAACCTACTGGATGCTCCCAAGCACAAAGTTTCACTAGCGGTTTACGACCTGATGGAACATCTCCTTTTTCAAATAACGGATCTTGTGTGCATCGGGGTCTTGGGGTTGCTGGCTTTTCAGAAAAAACAATTGTTCCAGAATCCGGTGTTGTAAAGCTAGCCTCAGATACACCTCTTGATATTGCTTGCGTTATTGGTTGCGCAGTCCAAACAGGTGTGGGTGCTGTTCTAAATAGCGCCAAAGTAGAAGTTGGATCAACCGTTCTGGTAACTGGATTAGGTGGGATTGGAATATCTATCGTTCAAGGAGCAAGAATTGCAGGAGCAGGAAAAATTATAGTTTCTGACCCAGTAGCGGAAAGAAGAGAAGCAGCTATCCATTTTGGAGCTACTCATTCCATTGATCCAACACAAGATGAAGTAGTTCCAAAAGTACTTGAAGAAACAGAATTAATAGGTGTTGATTACGCTTTTGAAGCGGCAGGTGTTGCATCACTTGTTGATACTTGTATAAATGCCTCACGGATAGGAGGGACTACAATTATCGTCGGAGCGGATGTTTCTTTGTCAACAGTTCCCATACTTCCAGTAGCGATTGCAACGATGGGAAAAAAAATTATTGGTACCTTACTTGGGGACTGCCACCCCCAAAGAGATATTCCTAAATTTGTTAATTTATGGAAATCAGGTCAACTTGACCTAGAAGGAATGATCAGTCACCGTGTAAAACTTTCAGAAATTAACTCTGGATTTGAAAATGTTCGGAAAACAAATGGCATAAGAACAGTCGTTCAAGTGGGGGCCTGATGCATTCCTCAACAACTGAGTTAATGGACCTTACCGACAAAGTTGCAATAGTAACGGGTAGCAGTAGAGGAATCGGGAAAGCAATAGCAAAGTGTTTCGCCGAAAATGGAGCAAAAGTCATAGTAACAAGTCGAAAAATAGATATTTGTAGAAACACAACATCTGAAATAAATGAATTAGGGGGAGAGGCACACCCAGTAGCAACACATATGGGAAACCTTTCAGATATCAAGAATCTTGTAGCGGAGACAGTTTCAACTTTTGGAGCCATAGACATCATCGTTAACAATGCTGCAAACCCACTCATGAAAGGGATTGGGAATATAACAGAAGAAGCTTGGTCTAAAGCTCTTAATACTAATCTCCGCGGTCCCGTCTTTCTGGTTCAGGAAGCACTTCCATACCTTGAGAAAGGTTCGGGCAGTTCAGTAATTAATATATTAAGCAATGCAGCATACATGTATGCACCTCACCATTTGTTATACCCAGTCGCTAAAGCCGGACTAGAAGCAGCTACTCGATCCATGGCAGCTCAGTTAGCTTCTAAAAATATACGAGTAAATGCACTCGTACCAGGGACCGTTGATACTGATATGGTTCGCGCAATGCCTGAAGAATTTCAAAAAAGTTCAGCGAAAGCATCACTTCTTCAAAGAGCAGCCGAACCTGAGGAAATTACTGCTATGGCTCTCCTTCTTGCCTCAACGGCAGGAAGTTTCATGACTGGTCATACGTATTTCGTAGATGGTGGTCAGAGTTACCGTTAAATGCAAAAATAAGTCAGGTGGATATCAAAATGGTCATATTCTTACAGCAAAGCCTTATAGAGATTGGGTGGCTGGAACTAAGTCTTTCATTAACTTTGCTAGTAATAACCTTTCTTTTATCCTTCTTCTTGAAACTTCAGATAGGAAAGCCAGTACTCCTTGCAGGACTTCGGGCAGCAATTCAATTAGTTGCAGTTGGTCTATTTTTTACTGCAATATTTGACCATACGTATGCGAATACATGGGCATGGATTTGGGTCATTACCATGTTGGGATTAGCAACCTTTGTTGTGAAAAAACGTGTTCCAAATATTTCTGGACTTAATCTCGCAACATTTCTCGCTTTCGGAATTGCTATCTCTTTCGTATTGGCAGTTATTTTCCCATTTTCAATTATTGATTACACCCCAGTGAATGTAGTTGTGATGGCTGGAATCACTCTCGGGAATCTTTTGCCTATAGCTGTACTTGCCGTTCAGCAATTGGAATCACAGTTCAGCACACGCATTTCAGAAGCAGAAGCGTTATTAGCTCTCGGTGCTGACAAAAAAACTGCAGTCCGTTTCCTTGCCCCCAAAATTATCCGAACCGCATTAACAATACAGATTGAAAGAACAAGAGTTGTCGGATTAATTGCACTTCCTGGAGCAATGACAGGCTTACTCCTCGCAGGAGTTGAACCACTGGATGCAGTTCTTGTACAGCTAATCGTTATGTACATGATTTTAGGGTCAGCAACCGTAACTGTATGCATACTTGTCTGGTTTGGATTGCAACGCTCTTTTACAGATGACCTTCGGGTGGGTTAAATAAAATACTTAATAACGTTCAAATATCGTCGTTGTTAATCCTGTTATAGATTTCTTCAGCAACTACTGTTGCCGATTTCCCATCAGTCAGAACTTGTTCAAACTTTTCGTAATACATCTTGCGTTCTTCTAACAAAGCCTTCATTGTCGATAATTTATCTTCGGAATGAAGTAGTGGACGGACAGATATGCCTTCGCTGCGATCTAAACGGTTAATAATTTCTTCTAGACTTGCATTTAAGCAGAAAACCCTTCCTGAAGACGAAAGAAGATCAGCATTCTGCTTATTGATCATTAACCCGCCTCCCGTAGCAATAACCGTATTTGCATAATTTGAAAGTCGTTGACTGATTTCTTTTTCACATTCTCTAAAGAATTGTTCTCCGTGTATACGAAAAATCTCTTCAATTGGACCATGTTGTTTCTCAATTTCTTCATCCGTATCCAGAAAATCCATGTGCAGTAGATCCGATAGTTTCCGCCCGACTACGCTTTTCCCTGTGCCCATAAAACCAGTTAGGACTATATTCTCTTTCATCTCTTCTCTTTCCCGCAAGAGCCCAGTTTAGGCTTTTTTAGGATGCCATCTTGAAATTTAACCTTTGCCGTTCATAGCTGGTAGAGGTAATCATGATTCCGCGCTAAGTTAAAGGCGTGATCACCGGAATACACCATCTAGCTATTTCCGTTCCAGATATCGAATTAGCTTTTGATTTTTATCACGGAGTATTAGGTTTTGAAAAAGTTTTTAATAACAGTTGGGAAGGGGATAGACCTGAAGCTGATCAAGTCATCGGCTTGGACCAAACGCAAGCCAAAGTCTGGATGTTAAAGGCTGGAAATGCGTTTCTAGAACTCTGGGAATATGAACACCCTGTGCCCAAAAACAAAAAATTTGACTATTCGGCAGCGGATCATGGCATAGCCCATTTTGCTCTTCAGGTAACAGATATACATGAAGAATATGAAAGACTTTCCAAAAATGGTATGACCTTCCATGCGCCTCCAGTGGACCTTGGGAACTCCTTCGCTATTTACGGAAGAGATCCATTTGGAAATATTCTCGAGCTTTACGAAGTAAGCGGCGAGCGATCAATTTAGGAAAAAATTGATTTTCCAAAACCTAAATTAGAAAATATTTTCCCAGTATTGGAATATAAGCAATCTTTTTCTATGAATTTCGGTACCCTCAGGGGCGGAAGGTTGCCAGAGCGGACGAATGGGGCGGCCTCGAAAGCCGTTGTGGCGCTTAGCGTCACCGTGGGTTCGAATCCCACACCTTCCGCCAT
>PAQG01000022.1 GCA_002709645.1 Acidimicrobiaceae bacterium | reverse complement strand
GGATTGATTGGGAAGTCTTAAACGACCACAGTGAAGGTGTGATCGCAACAACTGGATGCTTAGGTGGACAGGTACTTCAGTCGCTTTTAAGAGGAGACGAAGAAGAAGCATTGAAAAAGGCAGGGAGACTTCAGGAAATATTCGGGAAAGATAATCTTTTCGTAGAGCTACAAGACCATGGAATCCCTGAACAGAAGCAGACAAATCCTGCTCTTATGGAAATTGCCAAAAAACTCGGAGCGCCTTTGCTGGCAACTAACGATTGCCACTACACCAACCAGTGTGACCATCTCGCCCACGATGCTTTGTTGTGTGTGCAAACCGGATCTTTGATTAGTGACCCAAATAGGCTGAAATTCCATGGAGATCAGCACTATCTGAAAACTGCCAATGAAATGCGGTATGTCTTTAAGGACGTAGAAGTGGCTTGTGACAATACTCTTTGGATAGCAGAAAGAGCAGATGTTGAAATTGAATTTGGTAATCCGCTATTACCGGATTTTCCTCTACCAGATGAATTTGAAGATGATGACCAATATCTTCAGCACCTGACGCTTCAAGGGGCTCGTGAAAGATGGGGAGAACAACTTAGCGAAGAGATTTCTGATCGACTCGCTTACGAGCTTCGTGTGATGAGTGAGATGGGATTTTCTGCTTATTTTCTTATCACATGGGATCTTATTAGGTATGCACGCGATGAGGGTATCCGTGTCGGCCCGGGTCGGGGGTCAGCTGCTGGTAGCGCTGTTGCTTATGCTCTGAAAATTACCGATCTTGATCCCATCAAATATGATCTCTTGTTTGAAAGATTCCTCAACCCATCGCGTATTTCAATGCCAGATATTGACATGGATTTTGACTCTCGATACCGAGACGCAATGATTAGCTATGTCGCAGCAAAATATGGCCGTGATCATGTCGCACAAATCATTACTTTCTCTCAAATTAAAGGGCGTGCTGCAGTCCGAGATGCTGCTCGAGTTTTAGATAAGCCCTATGCAGTAGGTGATCAGATTGCTAAAGCAATCCCTCCTCCAGTCATGGGCCGAGACACCCCACTCTGGGCCTGCATAGAGAAACATGATCAATATCTTGATGGATATAAATCCTCTGCTGAACTTCGCCAGATGTATGAAAGTGACCCTGTCGTAAAAGAAGTTATCGATGTAGCACTTGGGCTAGAAGGTCTTCGACGCCAAGACTCAATTCATGCAGCAGGAGTTGTGATTACTAAAGAACCATTAACTGAATATCTTCCCATACAGAGAAAACCGGAAAAAAACAAAGACATTGAAGATGCTCCTGTCGTCACGCAATATGAGATGCAGTCTGTTGAAGATTTAGGTCTCCTGAAGATGGATTTTCTTGGTCTCAGGAATCTTGATGTTATTACCGACACACTAGAACTAATTAGAGAAACAACTAATGAAGAGGTAGATATTGACAATGTTGCACTTGACGATCCAGAAACATTCGCTCTTCTGGCTGCTGGTGAATCCATAGGAGTTTTTCAGCTTGAGTCACCTCCAATGCGCTCGCTAATGAAAGCGTTGGCCCCTTCAAGTTTTGAAGATGTAGCGGCGCTGGTAGCTCTCTACAGGCCAGGGCCAATGGCCGCGAATATGCATCATGACTATGCCGACCGTAAGAATAATAGAAAGCCAATTGAATATTTTCATCCAGACGCAGAAGAATTACTAAGAGATACGTATGGGCTTATGATTTATCAAGAGAGCGTAATGCGTGTCGCTCAAAAATTTGCTGGTTATTCCCTTGCTGATGCTGATTCATTACGAAAAGCTATGGGTAAAAAAATCCGGAAAGCAATGGAAGAGGAACGAGAACGTTTTACTTCTGGGATGGAGTCAATGGGGTATGAGGCAAAACTCGGCATCCAAGTTTTTGACATTATCGCTCAATTTGCAGATTATGCTTTTAATAAAAGCCACAGCTATGGGTATGGACTGATCGCGTACCAAACAGCATATTTAAAAACTCATTATCCTGTTCAGTACATGGCGGCGCTCATGACGAGTGTTAAGGGTAGAAAAAAAGAAGATTCAGCAATATATCTCAATGAATGCCGTTTAATGGGGCTAAATGTTGTAGTGCCAGATATTAACCAGGCGGGAATGAATTACTACCCTGATTTAGGAACAGAAACCGGTGAACAGGCAATTATTTACGGGCTTTCTGCTATCAGAAATGTAGGGGAGGGTATTGTTACGTTACTGCTTGAAGAACGAAATATGAATGGCCCATTTGAAGATTTCTATGACTTCTGTAATCGGGTGGATATGCAAGTTCTGAATAGAAGAGCGGTTGAGGCTTTAATAAAAGCTGGCTCGTTTGACTCAATGGGCCACCCCAGACAGGGCTTATTGGCCGTATATGAGCGCATAGTTGAGCAGACCGTTTCAAGGAGGCGCGAAAGAGACATGGGTGTCATGACACTATTCGAATCGGCGCCTGAGGAGAGCGCAGATGTGTTTGATGAGAAAATAATAATCCCCGATTTAGAATTTGAGAAGCCGCAACGACTTGCCTTTGAAAAAGAAATGTTGGGTCGTTACATATCTGACCACCCGCTAAATGGGTATGGAGGCACGATACGTAGAAAATGCGATGCTTCAACAACTGGATTAGGGCATCAAGAAGAAGGGAAAGTGGTAAAAGTTGGCGGGGTTATTTCTGAATTAAACAAGAAGTACACAGCCCGAGGTGAGTTGATGGCAAATATTTCTCTTGAAGATCTCGAAGGTTCGGTAGAGGTAATTGTCTTTACAAAAGCTATGAGTCAAGTCGGCCACAAACTCATAAACGATCAGCCGGTTATAATCACTGGTCGAGTAGACCGACGAGATGAGACGTTGAAATTGGTCTGCATGGATGTTGAAACTTTAAAGAGTGACGAAGAGACAAAAATTAGTTCCATCGAAGTCCAAATCCCACAGACTGGAACTACTACTAAGCATTTGGAAAATCTGGCGTCGTTATTAAACGAGCACCCCGGAGAATGCGACGTATATGTTTGGATTGGAAGTAAGAAAATATGGCTAGGTTCAGAAGTGCGAGTTAATCCAGAAAATGGATTAATGGGTGAACTCCGAGTTCTCCTAGGAGCCGAATCAATCCTCTAGTTTCAAGAACAGGGCGCCTTAAGTTGCGAAAATTTCAATTAGCGACTGAAATATAGTTAGTGTCATAAAGGGCCAGGATAGTGATAAATGTTTGGGGCGGAAGTCAATGGGATTCGAAGTAGAGACGAAAGACTGCACAGCTGTAACAGACGCTGAATTGGGAGAATTAGAGGCATTATCTTCGGAATCCCCTAATGCATTTCCTATGGGAATTCTGTCTAAGCAAACTGAAGAATGGGTTCTTCTGACTACAGCGAGGGAAAATGGGAAATTGCGTGGATTTGTCTTTAGTACTCTTGAACGGATCGGAGGAACGCCTGCCGTAATCATGGGATTGGGTGCTGTTATTAGAAACAATAAGAGAAATACCACACTCAGAGCTCTAATGGGCGAAATGTATCACAGGGCGCTAATGGCATTCCCTGACGAAGATGTTGTTTTTGGAACTACGGTCATAACAGCGAGTGGCTTTGAGGTGTTTAAGGATTTGAGTGATGAATTGCCTCGACCTGGCCATAAGGTTTCTGGTGAAGAACGGGCTTGGGGAAGAAGATTCGCTAAACGCTTAGGCTTTACTACTCTTTCTTATGACGATAGAAATTTCATTGCACTAGGTGACGGTTCCAGGCCATGCATCTTTGATCATGAAAGCCTTAAACCTGAGAAAATCTCTCTTGATGTGCAAAAGCTATTTGACAACGTTGATTCTGGAAAGGGCGATGCAGTCGTAGCATTTGCGTGGGCAATGGCTGAGAAGCTTGAAAAACTTGGATCCTAATCCAGACTCAGGTCCTGAATATGTGCTGAATCTTATGAAGGGAAGGCGCATGGTGCGCGACTTTCAAGAGAGGCGTTTAAAGGATGGAGTCGTCGAACGACTAATTGATGCTGCCCGTTATGCTCCTCGTGCAGGTAATACCGAAGGTATACGATACTCACTTTTGAAGGAAGGCAAGGTCTGTGATTATTGGGAAACAACTTTATCTAAGGATGCTAGAAGAAAATTCCCATGGCCAGGGCTATTGAAGGCCCCGACTTTAATAATTGTATGGGTTAGTCCACTTCAATACTTAAGCCGTTATGGGGAAGAGGACAAAAAGAGTACAGGTTTGGGGGGTAAGGAGTCTTCTTGGTCTACACCTTATTGGTGGGTAGATGGAGGGATGGCAGCGATGACAATACTTTTAGCAGCAGAAGCACAGAATCTTGGAGCGCTTTTTTTTGGGTTGTTTGAACATGAATCAGCTGTGAAATCCAAATTCAGTATTCCTGATGAATTCAGGGCAATCGGAACAATTGCAATAGGTTACGCTGCTAAAGAACAAAGAAAGAGCAAGTCAACTTTAAGAGATAGATTACCAGTGGAATCCTTACTATTTGGAGAGTATTAACCATAGGGTGTGGTCAAAAAATAAATTAACTGTAGTATCGGTATTGAAGTACGGAGGTCACTTTGTCAGAAAATCAAAAATCTGAACAGAAGTCCAAAACAGGGGAAATACCTTTTGTCGATTACCTCGTCTTGGGTGAGGATCCTTATCTGCAGGCTAATGAATGCGAATCTTGTGGAGCACGATATTTTGATCGAAGAAATGCTTGCGCCAGTTGTTTTGAGGATAATTTCAGGCAAGTTCCTATAGCAACTGAAGGGGAAGTAACGAGTTTCAGTATCGTGCAAATGGGGCCAATACCTTACGTCTCAGCCGTTGTTGATTGTGATGGAACAAGTGTTAAATGCACCTTAATGAATGTAGAAGCTACACCTGAATCTGTGAAGCTAGGTATGAATGTTAAGTTGATGACCTATTCAATGGGTGAGGATAGCGAAGGGGTCGAAGCCATAGCATTTGGTTTTGAACCTGCAAGTTCGTAATTAAAGTCTAGGAAAGGAAATAACTATGGGATCAGATGCGGTATGGATAATAGGATCCAACATGACAAAGTTTGGAAAACATCCCGATAAGGATGTAGTTGATCTAGCAGCAGACGCAAGCCGAAATGCCCTCAAGGACGCTGGCATATCGTTGGCTGATGTTGGTGTCCTCGGAGTTGGAAACTTGATGAATGCGGGAGCCGGAATCGGACAACAACTACAAAAACAAATTGGGCAGACGGGAATACCTGTGTTCAATGTTTCAAATGCTTGCGCAACAGGAGCTACAGCTCTTCGTGTAGCAGTCATGGCAGTAAAGGCCGGTGAAACAGATGTTGGCATGGCTGTTGGAGTTGAGAAACTAGCTGGAGCCGGTTTGCTTGGGCAGCGAGGTCCGAAACCTGAATCTGATACATGGGAGCCTAGTGGCCGCCATGGAGCATTATCCTCAACTGAAGGAAGAATCGGAACAAGTATAATGCCTGGGGTTTTTGCCCAAGTAGGTATGGAATACGGACACAAATATGGCGGGACTAGCTTTGAACTTTTCGCTCGTATTTCAGAGAAGAACCATGCGCACTCAACGTTAAATCCTCTTGCTGCTTACCAAAAACGATTTACGTTAGATGAAATCATGAATGATGTCATGATTGCTTACCCGAACACGAGACCTATGTGTTCAGGGAACTGTGATGGGGCAGCTGCGATGATCGTAGTCAGTGACGAAAAAATGAAGTCTATGCCAAGTGAAGTTCAAAAAAGAGCCGTCAAAATTTCAGCGTCAGTGCTTACATCAGACCCATGGGTAGATGGGTGCCAGATACTGCCTGATGTTAATACGCTTACCCGAAACGCTGCTACACAGGCTTATGAGCAAGCAGGGATCGGCCCAGAGGATTTAGACTTGGTGGAACTCCACGACTGCTTCGCCACTGCCGAATTGGTGCACTATGACAATCTAATGCTATGTGAAGAAGGGGGAGCTGTTGATTTCTTTGAATCGGGAGCCCCATGGCGTGATGGAGCAAAGCCCGTCAATGTCTCAGGCGGTTTACAATCCAAAGGACATCCTATTGCAGCGACTGGAATCGCAAACATTCATGAAATCGTGATGCATTTACGAGGAGAAGCGGGTGACAGGCAGATTGAAGGTGCAAAAGTAGGTCTAGCGCATGTTATCGGTCTCGGCTCAGCCTGTGGAGTCCACATTCTAGAGAAGGTTGCCTAACCGCACTATTCACTTAATCACTTAAAACTTCAATTTTTAGAGATCGCGGGCGGGGTGTATTCTTTTATTAGGCGATAAAGGAAGTGAAGATGAGTAATAATCAAAAATTCTATATTAATGGCGAATGGGTTGAACCTGCAGGTGAAGAAACCATTGATGTTATCAACCCTGCGACTGAAGAAGCTATAGGGTCCATTAGCTTAGGAACGCACGCTGATGTTGATGCAGCAGTTGCCGCAGCCCAAAAAGCATTCGCTACTTTCTCTCAAACATCTGTTGAAGAGCGAATGGATCTGCTCAATAAGATTACTGAGATTATTGGAGCGCGATCTGAAGATCTTGCTTCAGCGATAACGTCAGAGATGGGTGCCCCCAACGGATTAGCTAAAGCTGCTCAAGCAGGAACTGGGTTATTTCACTTTGCTACAACAGCTGGCGTTCTCGCCAATTTCCAATTCGAAGAAGAGCAAGGTAACAATCTGATTGTTAAAGAGCCAGTAGGTGTTGTTGGAATGATTACCCCATGGAATTGGCCTATCAATCAAATCGCCTGCAAAGTCGCTCCTGCTTTAGCAGCTGGTTGCACTATGGTCCTTAAACCATCGGAAGTAGCTCCACTGAACGCCATTATTTTCGCTGAGATAATGCATGAAGCAGGAGTACCAGCAGGGGTATTCAATCTTGTAAATGGTGATGGACCAACTGTTGGTGCGTATCTATCAGAACATCCGGGGATAGACATGATGTCTTTCACTGGTTCAACTCGAGCTGGAATTGAAGTAGCAAAAAATGCAGCTCCAACTGTTAAGCGAGTAGCACAAGAACTAGGTGGAAAATCAGCAAATATTATTCTTGAGGACGCAAATCTTGAAGAAGCAGTTGGACGTGATGCCTTTGGAATGTGTATGAATTCTGGCCAGTCTTGTAATGCGGGAACAAGAATGCTTGTGCCCCATTCGAAGATGGAAGCCGCTAAGGCTGTAGCTAAAGCATCCATGGAAGCAGTAACTGTCGGTGACCCAACTAGCGATGGAACCACAATAGGGCCTGTCGTTTCAGAAGCGCAATGGAACAAAATACAGGATTTGATTCAATCGGGCATAGATGAAGGTGCAGAATTGGTTTGTGGCGGTTTGGGAAGACCTGACGGTTTAGAATCCGGGTATTACGTGAAACCAACATTGTTCGCAAATGTCACTAATAACATGCGGATAGCGCAAGAAGAAATTTTCGGTCCAGTGCTTGTCTTAATCGGTTATGAAGACGATGAAGATGCTATTGCGATAGCGAACGATACTGTTTACGGTCTAGCAGGGTATATATCCGGAAGCCATGAGAGGGCGGTCAAAGTAGCTCGCCTAATCCGAACAGGGAACATGCATGTCAATGGTGCCGGCCCTGATTTTAATGCCCCTTTTGGTGGATAT
The DNA here is from genome assembly GCA_002709645.1 of Acidimicrobiaceae bacterium. GTDB lineage: Bacteria > Actinomycetota > Acidimicrobiia > Acidimicrobiales > UBA8592 > UBA8592. Next base: position 23,459 of record PAQG01000022.1, on the reverse strand, counting down.
AAACAATCTGGAAATGGACGTGAGTGGGGCCCGTATGGCCTTGAAGAGTTTATGGAAGTTAAAGCTATTCTTGGAGGGGTTTCCGCTTAAGGGAATCTTTACGGATGAAAGCTGAACAAACTATTCGTCTATGGGTAGAGGGAGCGCGTCCGAAAACAATTCCAGCTGCGATTGTCCCGGTTCTCGTAGGTACTGCTGCCTCTGCAGGTTCAAATTTTATTATTTATCGCTTTTTTCTTGCGCTGCTAGTTTCAATTGCTCTTCAAGTAGGTGTGAATTACGCAAATGATTATTCTGATGGAATACGAGGAACTGATGAAGACCGAATAGGTCCCAGAAGGCTTGTGGGTTCAAAATTAATTCCTGTTCGGAAGGTCAAATGGGCGTCCTTCGTTTCATTCTTTGTTGCAGCCATTGCTGGTTTGATCCTCGCTATTGCTATAAATTTATGGATAGTAGCAATTGGATTAGTAGCTATTATCGCTGCATGGTTCTATACAGGTGGTTCTAACCCATATGGGTATCTTGGGTTTGGAGAAGTATCTGTTTTCGTATTCTTTGGACTAGTGGCAACTGTAGGGTCTGCGTTCGTGCAGAGTGAGAAGATAGAGTTACTTCCAATTTTGTGTGGTATCGGTGTTGGATTCGTAGCAACTGGATTATTAGTGGTTAATAATCTTCGAGATATTGATACTGATCGAGATGCGGGTAAAAAGACATTAGCTGTTCGTATAGGAAAGGAAAAAACTAGATTTTTATATGCATTTCTAATGATAGGAACTGTAAGTGTTTATGCTCTAATTGGCGTCATTTATTGCTATCCGGCATTGATATCGCTAATAGCTTGTCCAATTGTCGTTAAATTGGCTTACCAAATTTATGTTAAAGCGGACAGTGTGGACCTTATTAAAGTTCTAGAAATGACAGCGAAATTCCATTTGGTTTCCGGTTGTTTATTCGCCCTCGGGTTAATGGTCGGTATCTGAATTCTCTAATTGGTGGATTTCAACCCGATTTCCGGAAGGGTCATGGAGGAATGCTTGAAGGGACGTTCCTATTGGTACAGGCGTTGTTACATTCACTCCAGCAGTTGTTAGGTTCCGACATGCTTCATGAATATCTGCTACGAGAAAAGCAAGGTGTTGGCCGTTGTCTTCAGGAACTTTCCCTTTGCGAAGGTGAATTTGCCTTCCATCTTTGGCCACAAGCCATACACCACTATTGGGTCTATCGCTAGGTCTTTGTACTTCGTTTAGAGAAAAAAACCGTGAATAGAAGTTTTTCGTTTCGTTCACGTCTGCGACATTTAACGCAATGTGATGAATTTCCGACTGTACCATTATAAAATTTTAGATGAGGTTAGATTTTTTCGCCAGAAAAGAGTTGTACTGAACCAGGAGCAAACAATTGCCGTTTTACATTCCCGAATCCAGCATTCTCTAACATCTCTAATATCTCTTGATATGGGGGTAAGTAAGCAAAAGATTTCGGAAGGTAAGAGTAGGCATCTTTATCGGAAAAAAATCCGCCGACTTTGGGAACGATCCGGTCAAAGTAAATGTGATGTCCCCAATTAAGAAATCGATTCTCTGGTTCTGCGACATCTAAAAACCCAACTCTTCCTCCTTTTCTCAAAACTCGTGAAACTTCTTGGAAAAATGCAGGTAGTTCAGTCAAGTTACGCAGAGCGAAACCGCATGTTGCGCCATCAATGATTCCACTATGGATGGGAAGTTTCAAGACATCAGCTTGTGTGAGTGGTGAAGTTGACCGAGAAGCATTAAGCATTCCCATAGAAAAATCAAAACCAAGAGGATTGATTCCCGCCTTCTCTAACTCGCAGCAGAAGTCACCAGTTCCACAAGCTAAGTCGATGACAATAGAGTTCGGTGGAAGCGAGAGAGATTTCACTGTTTTTTTTCGCCAACGAACGTCAAGCCGAAATGTCATCACCCTATTAACGAAATCATAGCGAGGCGCTATTTTGTCAAACATGCTTTGGACTGATGTGGCTTTTTCTTGCCCCATAGGAAGGCCCGAGTCAACGTCCATAAGGTTATGGTACTAAAAAATTCTTATTTTGACGGTTGATTGTGGAAAGCACGGTTGATTGTATGAATCCTGAAACCAATTTGGTTATAGACATGAATTGCAGGAAGATTATCGGATTCAACGTAAAGCATGCCGGTAGTAATTCCTTTGCTCGCTATGTGTTGTAATCCTGAAACTGTAAGCGGTTTCCCTAGGCCTTTCCCGTGAAACTTAGGGTCAACAGCGATCGCAAAGATTTCACCAATATTGCCAGTGCTTTCAGAATGGATCTTTGTCCAACAGAAACCAGCTAATTTACCGTCAATTTCGTAAAGGCGGAAACCCTCTTCTTCAAACCAATCTTCTTCGAAGATATCAGTTAGTTTTTCAATATTTAGAGTTCCTTGTTCAGGATGCCAGTGGAAGGCTCTACTATTTACTTCCAGAAAGGAGGTTTCGTCAATCCCTCTATGAAATGGTCTAGTTTCTAATCCTTCAAGCGGGGTTGGTAATTGGCAACGCATTTGAAGGAGATCTCTATAAGGGGAAAAATTGAGTTTTTTCAGTTGTTCGGTATTGCTTTCTCGAGCATTTTCAAGCCAAATTTGGACTCTCTTTTTATCTGGATGAGAGCCCGTGACAGGGTTGATAATTTGGTTTAGGTCACCAATTAGTAATTCCTCGGGGTATTTCGAGGGGACTGTTATTGAGAGGTCAAAACCCTTTGGTGGCTCTTTTGCTACAACAATTTCCATATCACTAAGTTATCCGCGTTATAGATACTATGTTGTCAATATGGCACGTCCACGCACACCTGCAGGTAGATGTAGAAGAACGCACATGGAATTGAAGGCGGTCTATCCCGAAGCAGAGTGCGAACTAAATTTTCAAACCCCGTTCCAACTCTTAACAGCTACGATCCTCTCAGCGCAGGCTACTGATGTATCCGTTAACAAAGTAACTCCAGCTTTGTTCAAAAGGTATCCTGATCCAGAGCCACTAGCTGCTTCAGGGGTAAACGAAATTGAAGATTACATAAAATCAATTGGCTTGTATCGTTCCAAAGCAAAGAATTTACAAGGTATGGCCCAGAAGCTAATTTCCGAATTCGGTGGCTCTGTTCCAGAAATGATGGCCGATTTGGTTAGCCTTCCTGGAGTTGGTAGGAAAACAGCGAATGTTGTTAGGAGTGTTGCCTTGGGTTTGCCAGGTTTACCAGTAGATACTCATGTCGGTCGGCTAGTAAGGCGTCTTGATATTACGCAAGAAACAGATCCGGTGAAAGTCGAAAAAATTCTTAGCCCAATGCTTCCATCTTCAGAAAGAGGAGAATTTAGCCTCCGAGTTATTCTCCATGGAAGACGTGTTTGTTATGCCAGAAAACCTAACTGCGGTGATTGTGTACTTAATTATTTCTGTCTAGAAGCATTTAAGATTTAAGTTCGCTTTTGGCCCGTCGAAGCCTTCGAGAAGCTGATAATAATGATCTCTCTACCTCGTAAAGTTCATGGGCGCTGGTCTCTAAGCCTGCTGCTTCAAGGCTTTTAGCTGTTTCAGTTACTCGGGAAATTAAGTCCTCTATTTGAAAAGCAACCGAGGATAATTCTGCGATGCTTTCATCTCCAGTGTTATTTTGATCTGACATATTCTCTTCTTAACGTAAATTGCTTCCCAAGTTACTTTCAGGGCGTATACCGTATAGGTGTGCTTACACGATTAAACCTAACAGGAATTCAACAGAAGAGACTCTCTCGGGAACTTCCTCGCCCAATTCAACCAGAAGAAAACGTTGAATCGATTGTTGCATCAATTATTGATGACGTAAAGGAAAACGGCGATAAGGCACTTAAGGCTTATGCCGAAAAGTTTGATGGTGGGGCTCCGGAATCCTTTCTAGTGCCTGAAGAGGAGATAGAGGAAGCAGTTAGGAATTGCTCAAAGGACCTTGTAGCTGCTTTAAAGCATGCGGCTATGCGTATACGAGCCTTTCATGAAAGTCAGATAAGGGACAAGAAAGACTTTGAACTTGATGGGATCTGCGTTCAGACTCTACATAAACCGGTCTTGAGCGCTGGATGCTATGTGCCGGGCGGTCGAGCTGCTTATCCTTCAACGTTGTTAATGACTGTGATCCCCGCAATGGTTGCTGGAGTAGAAGACGTAATAGTGTGCGCTCCGCCAAACCGAACAGGGAAGATNGACCCAGCTACATTGGTAGCGGCCAAAGTANCTGGTGTAACNAAGGTTTACATGGTNGGTGGGGCNCAGGCANTAGCAGCAATGGCTTACGGNACAGANTCNATTNACCCAGTAGACGTNATAGTAGGGCCCGGAAACGTGTATGTCGCTACCGCAAAGAAACTCGTTTCAGGCGATGTAGGTATTGCTGCAGCATTTGCGGGNCCTTCAGAAATCGTTGTAATTGCCGATGAAACTGTTAATCCTCAATTAGCTGCAATAGATCTCATAGTNCAAGCAGAGCATGGACCTGGGGGAATGTCGTGGCTAATTTCATGGAGTGAGAAAGNAATTGAATCTATCCTCAAAGAAGTAACNGTGTTGGCANAACAATCACCTCGGTTNGAAGANATACGTTCAACTTTTGACACTGGGGGATATGCGATANTGGTTGAAGGGCCAGANCAAGCAATGGACGTTTCAAATTTCGTAGCTCCTGAACACCTTCAGATAATGATTAAAGAACCGTCTTTGTGNNTAGAGAAANTAAGAAACGCTGGCGCTGTGTTTNTCGGNGATATGGCTCCAGCAGCTGTGGGAGACTATGTCGCTGGCCCATCNCATGTTCTNCCTACAGANAGCACAGCACGTTTCGCTAGCGCNTTGACTNTTGATGATTTTTTGAAGGAAATACATNTTGTGGAAATGGACCAAGAAGCACTTTCTGGTGTTGCGGATACGCTCACAACNATTGCTGAAGCGGAAAATTTNAATGCGCATGCTTTATCTGTTCGNCTAAGAATCGAGAAAAAATGATNTGGCCTGAAGTTCGNGATGATCTANCGCTTCTGGCTGGATATCACTCTCCACAAATAGAGGTAGANGTNAGATTGAATACAAANGAGAGTCCCTACGCACCTCCTGANAGTTGGAAAGANGATCTNNATAAGGAGATTACGNAAATTGANTGGAACCGTTACCCAGATCGAGAAGCGAAACAGNTAACNGAAAATATCGCATCNTTCCATAATGTCCTATCAAGNAANGTCGTTGCTGCTAACGGATCNAATGAGATTCTTCAGTCATTNTTTCTTGCTTATGGNGGAACTGGTAGATCAGCAGGGATATTTGAGCCGACGTANGCTCTNCATTCACANATAGCCNGAATTACTGGAACTGAAGTTATCTCNGCAGAACGAAACTCTNCTTTCGGAATTGATCANGAAACGGCNGANGCAGTGATAGCNCAAAGACCNAACTTAATTTTCCTTTGTTCACCTAATAACCCTACTGGGATTGTTGAANCAAANGAATTGATCGCCTACATGCTTGAAGAATGTTCAAANGTGGGNNGTTTNCTCGTTGTGGATGAGGCATACAGCGAATTCTCNGAATGGTCATCTGTTGAGTTAGTNAANGATGATGCTCCAATCGTAGTATCAAAAACTTTCTCCAAAACCTGGAGCATGGCATCCGCACGACTNGGTTATTTACTNGGGCCGGAGAGTGTAGTTAAAGCTCTAAAGGATGTATTNCTTCCATATCACCTTGATGGGTTCAAACAAATAGCGGGTCGNCTTGCATTAGAACANGTAGNTGAGATGAATTCTAGAGTGACNCTATTGACNTCGGAAAGAGAAANANTNGCCGAAGCACTTNANNATNTNCCAATTCANCAATGGGAGAGTGGNGCNAATTTTATTNTATTCAAGCCNTTANCCGAGGCNAATANNTCNGGTNAGNAACTATGGGAACTNCTGTTAGAGCGTTCTNTTCTGGTTAGAAATTGNTCTTCNTGGCCNCGTTTNGAGAATTGTTTGCGAGTAACAATTGGAACACCAGAGGAAAATAACATGTTTCTTGGCGCTTTAGAGGGGATACTGGAGTAATGGAAAAACGTTCAGCAAGTTATGANAGAGAAACTAAAGAAACCTCAATAAATGTGTCGCTAANACTTGATGGNTCAGGNGAGACNGATATNGAAACNGGNTTACCTTTTTTNGATCANATGCTTGACCAACTTGGNAGGCATGGCGGATTNGANTTATTGGTGCACGCAAAGGGNGANCTTGAAATAGATGCCCACCACACAGTTGAAGATGTAGGAATNGCNCTTGGTCGTTGNATGAAAGAAGCAGTAGGAACGAAGGTAGGNGTCAAGCGATTTGCTTCTGCATCCTGNCCCCTTGATGAAGCATTAGTTGATGTATCTCTAGANCTATCTGGACGCCCTTTCNTATTTTACGATATNGAACCTCCCGGTCANAAGATTTTGAGTGANCCTCCATTTGACCCACAGTTGATTGANGAATTCTGGCGCGCCTTTGTNATGTCAAGTGAAATNACTGTCCATCAAGTACTTGTGCGAGGNAANAATACGCACCATGTTATTGAATCNTTNTTTAAAAGCACTGCNAGNGCNCTGAGGGATGCAGTTAGAATTGANGGGAACGACCTTCCGTCTACAAAAGGCGTGTTGTAGATGNCCCGAATCGCCGTGCTTGACTATGGCATNGGGAATCTAAGATCANCTCAGAAAGCATTTGAAAAGGTTGGGGCNGAAGCNGAANTAACNCGNGATCCGGAAAGAGTCTTNTCNGCTGATGGAGTGGTTTTGCCGGGAGTGGGAAATTTCGGAAATTGTGCTAAAGCTTTGTTAGAAACTGAAGTTGGAGATCTATCTCGTAAAGTAGTGTCACTAGGAATACCTTTTTTGGGGATCTGCGTGGGTATGCAATTACTTTTCGAGTCATCGGAAGAATCTCCAGGGGTTTCCGGTCTAGGAATATTGTCGGGTCATGTCAAACTAGTCCCAGGGATTGTAAAACTTCCTCAAATGCAATGGAATTCAATCAAGATTGAAAAAATTTCACCCCTACTTAAGGGACTTAACGATAAATGGTTTTATTTCGTACACTCATACGCAATAGAGGAAGGAAGTACCGATGATGTCGTAACCGGAATATGTGAATACGGTGGGCGCGTAGTAGCAACTGTGCAAAAAGATTCAGTTTTTGCAACCCAATTTCATCCAGAGAAATCCAGTGAAGCTGGAAGGATTCTTCTTAGTAATTTCTTAACCTATTGTGAGAGTTCAAAATGAAGTTCACCATATTCCCAGCTATCGATATCGTTGGTGGAAAATGTGTGCGGCTGTATCAAGGTGACTATTCAAAAGAGAAAATTTACAACAGTGACCCTTTAGATCAAGCACTGCAATTTCAAGAAAATGGTGCCCAATGGGTACATATTGTGGATTTGGACGCTGCTAGATCTGGTGATCTAAAGAACCAAACGATTATCGCATCTATCGCACAGTCAGTTGATATACCTATTCAAGTCGGAGGAGGCATCCGAAGCGTCGAAACAGCTCAAACTCTTTTTGATGTAGGGGTAACCCGCGTCGTTTTGGGAACTGCAGCGGTAGAGCAACCAGAATTATTGGAGGTTTTGGCTAATAAGGGGTTCAGAATAGCAGTCGGTATTGATGGAAAAGATGGATATGTGGCAACGCGTGGTTGGCAGGTAGCAACAGAATTAAAGGTTGCTGAACTCGCCTCACGTTTTGAATCAAGTGGCGCTGAAACAGCTATAGTTACTGAAATCCAAAAGGATGGGACGTTAGAGGGTCCAGACTTGCAAGGTTTGTCAGAAATGCTTGCAGAAACGTCTCTTCCGATTATCGCATCTGGTGGGCTTAGCTCACTTAAGGATTTGAAGGATCTAATGCAGCTTCAGAATGTGGGTAGAAAACTTTCTGGGGTCATCACTGGTAAAGCACTTTACGAAGGAGAAATAGAACTGCTCGAGGCGCTTGATATTGCACAGGACTTTGAAAGCAGGAACGATGACAAATATTAGAATTATCCCTTGCTTAGATGTATCTAAAGGACGTGTGGTTAAGGGAACGAATTTTGTTGACTTAAAAGATGCTGGAGATCCTGTTGAACTCGCAGCAAAGTACGATGAAGAAGGGGCCGACGAACTAGTTTTTCTTGATATCACAGCGTCATCTGATGAACGTAATACCGTTTATGAATTGGTTCGCCGTTGTGCAGAAAAAGTATTTATTCCTTTTACCATCGGAGGCGGTATCAGAACCGTCGAAGATGCGCGGAAACTTCTTCGAGAAGGGGCTGAAAAAATATCTATTAATACCGCAGCAGTACAACGACCGGAATTGATCAGAGAGATCGCTTCTGAGTTTGGCAATCAATGCGTCGTCCTAGCGATAGATGCGAGAGAACACAGAGGGTCTTCAACTCATCCAATCTCAAGTGGCTATGAGGTATTTATTCATGGAGGGAGGACTCCCACTGGTAAGGATGTTATTGAGTGGGCAAAGGAAGGAGAAGACCTTGGTGCAGGAGAAATACTTCTTACTTCTATGGATAGAGATGGAACTAAGGATGGTTTCGATTGTGAATTAACTTCAACTGTTTCGACGTCAGTTAACATCCCAATTATTGCTAGCGGAGGAGTTGGGAGATTAGAGCATTTCAAAGAAGGAGTCCTAGAGGGGCATGCTGATGCTCTTCTGGCAGCAAGTGTCTTCCACTATGGCGAAATGGCTATTTCCGATGTGAAACAATACTTGCAAGATCAGGGAATCTCGGTCAGGCCCACCATGTAATTTATGGTAAAGCCTTATGAATTCAAATTAATGTCGTTAGTTTCCCCTAATCAAGGTAGTTTGTAGAACTGTGACCGATAAACAAGACAAGCAAAAAAACAAAGATGCTGATGCATCAGTTTCTAAATCAGCTAAAGCATCAAAAACCAAGAAGAAAACTGATGTTCCAACCCCTTCAGAACGACTACCAATCAAAATGCTGAATGACAGGATCCTTGTAGAAATACCTGGCGAAGATGGTGAACGCCGATCATCGGGTGGAATTTTAATCCCAGCTACTGCTCAGGTTTCAAGGCGTTTGTCATGGGCTGAAGTGAAAGCTACTGGACCCAATGTTCGAAGTATGGAAATAGGTGACCAAGTTCTCTTTAATCCTGAAGACCGATATGAAGTTGAAGTACGAGGAAATGATTACATCATTTTGCGGGAACGAGATGTACATGCTGTTGCCGCAGAACGGCTAGACCAAGGCTCAACTGGCCTCTACCTGTGAAATGAGCCTTACACGAGAAGAATTCCGTAGATATTCAAGGGATTACACAATAATTCCAGTCTGGAGAGAATTAGTTGCTGACCTCGTGACACCAGTTGCAGCTTTCGCGCGTGTTGTAGGAGATGATCCAGGCTTTCTACTTGAGTCGGTTGAGCATGGAGAGAGATGGAGTAGATGGTCTTTTGTCGGACGAAACCCGCTTGTCACGATATGTAAAAAAAATGATGAATTGTTAATTGAAGGAGAAATCCCAGTTCCTATCAAGACGGACAATGGGGTATTGAAATTAATACAATCCTTGCAAGAGACCTTGATTACACCAGAGATTGATGCTTTGCCACCTATGTACTCCGGATTAATTGGGTATCTGGGTTATGACATTGTGAGAGAGATAGAAGAATTACCGGCAAACACAAGCAATGATCTAGATTTACCGGAAGCAATTTTGTCAATCATTGGAGAACTCGCAGTCTTTGATCATTGGAGTCAACGTGTTTTCTTAATCGCTAATGCAGTCGTAGCACCTGACAGCGCTGAGGAGGAAATAGACGCAGCATATGAAGATGCTTTGAGTCGTTTAGAGCAACTTTCCGAAGATGGAGCGAAGCCATTGACCGAGCCTTTACTTGAGCCCCCATTATTGGACAGTGACCTTCCCAAAGTGCAATCAACCATGAACGAAGAGGAATATTGCCTCGCAGTTGAAGCTGCTAAGGAATATATTCTCGCAGGCGACATTTTCCAAGTCGTACTTTCAAGACGTTTTGATTTTGAACTTAATGGGGACCCATTCGATGTTTATAGGGTTCTGAGGCAAATTAACCCAAGCCCATACATGTACTTTGTTCGTCAGAAGGGGGTGACTCTCGTTGGGTGCTCGCCAGAACCTCTTATCCAATTACGCGATGGGAAAGTAACTAGTCGGCCAATTGCGGGCACTCGGAGAAGGGGGGAGACAGATGCAGAGGATCGAAAACTTGCCTCCGAGCTTAAGGAAGACCCCAAAGAGTTGGCTGAGCATGTCATGTTAGTGGATCTCGCTCGGAATGATCTGGGGCGTATAGCAGAATATGGAACTTTGGAAATGGATGAGATGATGTCGTTAGAATTTTATAGTCATGTTATGCACCTTACTTCACAAGTCTCAGCAACTTTAGCGAAAGATCTATCCCCGATAGACGTCCTCAAAGCTGCATTCCCTGCAGGAACCGTTTCTGGAGCCCCAAAAGTTCGTGCTATGGAAATTATTAATGAATTAGAAAAAACTAAACGAGGTCCCTATGCAGGAATAGTGGGGTATCTAGATTTTTCAGGAAATCTTGACAACGCGATAGCGATTCGAACGATGGTGATAACGGGTAATTCTGCTTCAGTTCAAGCCGGAGCAGGGATCGTCGCCGATAGTGAGCCCAAGAATGAATTTGAGGAGTGTTGGGCGAAAGCAAAAGCGCTTATTTCTGCTGTTAGACCAGCGGAGAGAATGACAGCGATGAGAAAAAGTGGAATTTGAAAATATTTACAGGGAAACACTTCAGGCTGAAGCATTAGCGTTCAACCTTCGAAGGGATGTGCTTCGGGTGCAAGGAATTGATTCTGAAACCTTTCTGCAGGGGCAAGTAAGTCAAGATGTAACCGAAATTGAATCTGGAGAGTCTAAGTGGTCCTTTATTTTGAACCCAGATGGCAAGGTTTCGGCATGGTTGCGAATTACTCGGTTGCCTGAAGGTGGGTTTTTATTAGATGTTGACGAAAATGCAGGAGAGGAAACCCTTGAAAGGCTTCTCCGATTTAAACTTCGAGTTCGATGTGAAATCTCGCTTGAGAAATGGGACTGGTTGGCGATAAGAGGTAAGGGAGCTGAAAAATACTTAGATACGGTTAAGGCTGACCTCATCTCAACAAATGCGAATTGGCCATTGATGGAGGGAGTCGACGTAGTAAGCGCATCAATTCGAATACCCGAAGGCCCTGTAGAAGAAATAAATCAAAAATTTGATTTATTGCGAATCCTTAATGGTGTTCCACGAATGGGCAGAGAACTGAATGCGAAAACCATACCAGCTGAAACTGGACTAGTTGAGCAAAGTGTCTCATTTGATAAGGGGTGTTACACCGGGCAAGAATTAGTAGCCCGCTTGGACAGTCGGGGAAATAAGGTCTCAAAGCATCTGCGAATCCTTTATTCTCAAGACTCGCTAATTCAAGGAGACATCATTGAAGTCGCAGGAGAGAACATGGGACAAGTAACCTCATCTTACGTAGACATTCATGGCTCTGTTGCCCTTGCATATGTTTCTCGTAAGATTGAACCTCCTACTCAGGGCACAGTGAACGATGCTCAAGTGCATATCAAAGTGCTTCCATGGTGATTTCCGAGTTACTATTTCTAAACACGTAAGGTATCAACTACTGAGAGATAGGCAATGACGGGATCAACATATCTAGATACAATTCTGTCTTTCCATAGAAGACGAGCAGAAAATGATCCTAGGTCACTAAATGATTTATTGGAATTTATTCCTGAAGTTGCGTCGCGGGGGTTCTCTGACAGGCTTAAACAAGAATCTGGCTTGTCAGTAATAGCAGAAGTCAAACGACAATCGCCTTCAAAAGGCATCTTAAGGGCAGATCTAGATCCATCTTTACTAGCCCAAGAGTATGCGGTTTCAGGTGCAGCCTGCGTTTCTGTCCTTACCGACACTGAACATTTCTCAGGTTCCGAAGCTGACTTACGGTTGGTTCGCAATACGATAGATCTTCCTATTTTGCGGAAAGATTTTACTGTTGATCCAAGAGATATCTGTGATGCAAAAATAATGGGCGCTGATTGTGTCCTCCTTATCGTTTCTGCATTAGAGAGAAGTGAATTAATTGAGCTTCATGAGTTAGCAATCGATTTAGGAATGGATGCTTTAGTAGAAACCCATGATGAAATTGAAATTGAAATTGCATTAGGAATTGGGGCAAAATTAATTGGGGTGAATCAGCGTGATTTGAAAACATTCCGAGTGGACCAAACACGAGCTATTCGCGTGGCTAAAGAAATACCTCAAGGGATAGTCAAAGTAGCCGAAAGCGGAATAAAGAGTCCTGAAGATGCAAAAGCACTGGCTGCTGTTGGCTATGATGCAGTCCTTATTGGAGAAGCATTGGTTATCTCCGAGAACCCAAGTCAAATCATTAAAGAATTGAAGGAACTCTAAATGCCACTAATAGTGAAGTAATTTCCGATAACGTCAAATTATGTTCGTCAAAATATGTGGGATTACTAATGAAGAAGATGCATTGCTCGCAGTTGCTGTTGGAGCCGATGCTGTAGGTTTTGTTTTCGCTCCCTCCAAACGAAAAGTTCCTGTTTCAAGAGTCACCGACATAGTAAGGCGCTTGCCACCAGATGTCATGACCGTAGGCGTTTTTAAGGATGAACTACCAGAGAGAATTATAAAGATAATTAATGAAACAGGATTAGCGGCCGCCCAATTGCATGGTGTCGAATCAACTGCACATGTGCAAGCGGTGAAACAAGAAGTAAGGACAGTTTTCAAGGCAGTGACAGCAGGGTCTAAAGCTTTTTACGAGGCTGAGGATTTTAAAGCAGACGCGGTTCTTGTTGACTCTGAAATACCGGGAGCTGGAGAAATATTCGATTGGCAGATGGCCGAGAATGCTCCTCCTGGTGTCCCGTTGATACTCGCTGGAGGGTTAACGCCGGAAAACGTTAGTGAGGGAATAAGAAAAGTGAAACCTTGGGGCGTTGACGTTTCATCTGGAGTCGAACGTTCACCGGGAGTTAAAGACCCCATTCTGGTAAAGGCTTTCGTCGAATCAGCTAAAAGAACTGGGCGTGAATTGGAGACCTCGGATGATAACGGGCTCTACGATATTGAGCCTTACAACTGGGAAGAAGACTCAACATGGCGATGAACGAACCATCAGAAGAGGGGCGATTCGGTAAATACGGTGGAATGTTTGTCCCTGAAACACTAATACCTGCCTGCGAAGAGCTAGAGATAGCTTTCCGTGAGGCTTGGAGTTCAACTGATTTCCGAAAAGAACTTGATGACCTTCTTCGCGACTATGCTGGACGACCATCTCCGCTTACTAGATGTGAACGACTTTCAGAAGAGTTGGGATATCAAGTTGTCCTTAAACGCGAAGACCTAAACCACACAGGGTCCCATAAGATTAACAACGTTTTAGGACAAGCCCTGCTAGCAAAACGCATGGGCAAAACACGTCTAGTTGCGGAAACCGGAGCCGGTCAACACGGTGTAGCGACCGCAACAGCGGCTGCTCTTTTTGGCATGGAATGCGTGGTTTATATGGGTGAAGTAGATATAGAGAGACAAGCACTTAATGTCTTCCGAATGCGGCTGCTTGGAGCTGATGTTCGTTCTGCGGTCTCGGGAAGCCGAACTCTTAAAGACGCGATAAATGAAGCGATGCGAGATTGGGTGGCGACAGTTGAACATTCCCACTATTGCCTCGGTTCAGTAATGGGTCCTCACCCATATCCTTGGATGGTACGTGAATTTCATCGAGTCATTGGTATTGAAGCCCATCGCCAATGCATGGATGTACTCGGGAGAGTCCCTGATGTAGTCACAGCGTGTGTTGGCGGGGGGTCAAATGCACTAGGGATTTTCTCTGGCTTCGTTGATACAGAAACAGAGCTAGTCGGGGTGGAGCCAGCTGGGGGCGCAGCAATTGAACGAGGCATACCTGGTGTCGTACATGGATCGCTCTCGTACCTGCTACAAGATGAATGGGGTCAAGTTTTAGAAGCCGAATCAATCTCCGCTGGACTTGATTACCCCGGTATAGGTCCAGAACATTCCCACTTAGCCGATATAGGTAGGGCTCGGTATGAAAAAGTAACAGATGCTGAAGTGATAGAGGCTTTCCAACTCCTATCAAGAACAGAGGGCATCATTCCAGCGCTGGAACCGGCTCATGCTCTTGCTTGGATGAGCCGCGAGAGGGAGTTCCTTTTAGGGAAAACTGTCTTGCTTAATCTTTCTGGTCGTGGTGATAAAGATGCTATGCAAATGATGGAAGTACTTGGATAATGTCACGTCATGAAGGAATAGAGGCTGCGTTAACAAAGAGAATACAGAAAGGTGGGAAATGTCTTGTTCCTTATATCACAGGAGGGTTTGATGGGTATCTAGAGATAATTTCCGCTGCTGCTGATGCAGGAGCAGATGCTATTGAAATCGGTATTCCTTTCTCTGACCCAGTTATGGATGGGCCCACTATACAAAAGGCAAATAATATTGTCTTATCTGCAGGTATTACACCCGAGAGAATACTTAACGATATAGGAAATCTTGACGTTGATATCCCTCTTGCAGTTATGACCTACTACAACGTGGTGTATCGTTACGGATTAGAGCGTTTTGCAGCGAATCTTAGAGAATCTGGAATTTCTGGTGCAATTCTTCCAGATTTACCATTGCGAGAAGCAAAACCATGGATTGATTCAGCGACTGAAAACAGTATTGAAACTATTCTTTTGGCAGCTCCGACAACCACGGATGAACAACTCCCTGAAATTTGTGAAAATAGTAGCGGTTTCGTATATGCAGTCGGTTTGTTAGGCATTACGGGTGCACGTGAAGAGTTAGCTAGCAGCGCTCTGGTGATCGCTAAAAGATGCAAATCGACCACGAAGAAACCTGTTTTAGTTGGCGTAGGCATAGGGAACCCAAAACAAGCCCAAAAAATCGCTGAAATTGCAGATGGATGCATCGTTGGATCAGCAATTGTTCAAAAATTACTAGATCGTGAAAGCCCCGAAAGTGTAGGAAAATTCGTTTCAGAATTTAGAACTGCTTTAGACGAGATTTAGTAGTTTTGCCTTCTTTTCATCACAAAATTCTAATTTACGCCCTATTTTTAGAAAGTCTATTTCCCCAGTTCAACAAGCTTTTTAGTATAAATTTCTTAGAAAATTACAAGAAAATGCAACTATCGTCACACCAAGAGACGAAAAAGGCTAAATTAGTGCATAGCCGGATAAATTAACTTTGGTTAAGGACCCCGGTGCGTTGTTTAAATTAAACAAGGAGCTTTCAATATTATGATGGCAACATTTGTCACACTATTTATAATGGGAATGCTACTGCAAGGTGTTATCGCCGTGTTAGACAGTATTCTCGACCTAGCTGGTGTAGGTGGAATGCTTAAAGGCCTTCCCCTAGTCGGCGCAAACCTATCCCTTATTTGGGCATATTTGTTTGTGGTAATTACTGACGCATCCGTCTCTGGATATGGCATTGATACTGAGATTCTCAGTATGGGTGACTTTGGTTCAGACGTTGCGCTGGCAATTATCATTCTCGCTTTCGGCCCAATCAAAGATGCAGCAGTTTCAGCTCTAGGAAAGGGTGTCGGAAGGTAGAACTTTTCGATTTAGTAAAGGCCGCCCTTAGGGGCGGCCTTTACGCATTTTTAGGGACCAATAATATTAAATTAAGAAATATTTAAAAAACTTTCGCAATGAACACCATTTAGCGTTACAACCGTGTAATTTGGCTACATATACGTAAATGCGTATAAATGCCAACTGGGATAACCCAGTTTGGTCCAGGAGGATAATTATGAATAAGTCAGAGTTATGTGCTGCTATTTCAAGTAGTTCAGGCGTAAGCCAAAGCGATGTTGACAAAGTTCTAAAAGGACTTGAAGAGACTGTCACAAGTGCTGTTTGCGGAGGTGGCGACAAAATCGTCCTAAGTGGTTTCATTTCCTTTGAACGTGGTCATCGGGCAGCTCGCGCAGGCCGAAACCCACAAACTGGGGAAACCATCCAAATAGCCGCAGCTAACACAATTAAAATATCTGCGGGATCAAAGCTGAAAGCCGCTGCTAAAGCTTCCACCTGATCCAAATGTTTAATGCGAGTAGGGGCCGTCTATGACGGCCCCTACTGCAGTTTTAAGGAGTTAAATGACTTTCCCTAAACCCGAAGATGTATTGCCACACCGGAATCCATTCTTATTTTTAACAGAAGTCATAGATCTTGAATTGGGAGAATGGGCTGAAGCATTGTGGATTTTGAATGGTGATGAAATTTTTTTTGAAGGACATTTCCCTGGAAGGCCAACTTTGCCAGGAGTGCTTATGTGTGAATCAATCGCTCAGCTAGGTGCTTATCTTGTTCTACAGGAGGAGCGATTTGAAGGTAAATTACCATTATTTGGGGGACTTAATAAAGCAAGATTCCGTAGGCAAGTCCTCCCTGGTGAAATATTACAGTTACGCGTGGAAGTAGGTCGAATTTCTGGAAAAGCAGGGAAAGCTTCAGGTGAGGCGCGAGTAAATGGTGAATTAGCATGCGCGGCCGAATTAATGTTCGTTGTTGTCGAAGCGTAACTAAGCGTTATTTGAGGGAACTGGACCTATTACGATTGTCCCATTATGACCGCCAAAACCAAAGGAATTGCTTAGAGTCGGCCCAGGTTCCCAATCAATAGGATTAGAGGTGACAAGGTTTAAGTCTTTGATCTCTGGGTCAACCATTGTAGTTCCATGAGTAGGTGGAATAGTCTTATTGAGGATAGATAGGATTACTGCAACGGCTTCGATAGCTCCTGCTGCACCAAGAGAATGGCCAGTAACGCTTTTAGAACCTGTTACGGCTGGACGACTCGCGCCAAAGACTTTTGAGATCGCCTCAGCTTCGGCAGCATCGTTCAAAGGAGTTGATGTTCCGTGAGCGTTGATATGGGTAATATCTGATGGTAATAATCCGGCATCAGAAATAGCAGCTTGCATACACCGAACTGCGCCATTCCCACCAGGGGCAGGGGCTGTAATGTGATGCGCATCTGCGGTACTACCTGCACCAAGAAATTCCGCAAGGATTATGGCTCCTCTTGACTCTGCATAATCCCACTCTTCAAGAACCAAGACTCCAGCCCCCTCAGATTGCAAGAAACCATCCCGTTCTTTATCAAATGGACGGCTAATCCCTGTACTAGAGGTTGCTGTCATATTGGTAAACCCTTGAGAACCCACTGGGGTCATAGCTGCTTCAGCTCCTCCTGTGACCATAACTTTCATTTTTCCATTACGGATTAGTTCTGCTGCTCTGCCAATTGAATGTGTGCCGGCTGCGCAGGCAGTAACGGTTGTTTCACAAGGACCCTGCAAACCATATTTCATGGAAATACTTGCTGAAGCAGCATTTGCCATCATCATAGGGACAAGAAAAGGAGATACACGTCGTGGTCCTTTCTCTGTAAAAACACTAACTTGAGTTTCTAGAGTGGATAATCCGCCTACTCCGGTTCCAACCCATGAACCAGCCAAAGTCGGATCGTCCAGAAAATCCCCAGCTTGGCTAGTAGCTTCATGTGCTGCTGCTAAAGCAAATTGCGCAAATCTATCGGAGCGTCGCGCTTCTTTAGCGTTCCCGTCAAAGTATGGGAGTGGATCAAAGTCTTTAACATGAAATCCGTGTTCGGGAACACCACATATAAGTGAATTCCAGAATGCTTCAGTCCCCAGACCAGCGTTGGAAACAACCCCTATTCCGGTAATGGCAACGCGAGAACTCATTATAACTTGCTGGAAATCAACTTAAAGGCATCGCCTATAGTAGGGAGCTCTTGAAGTTCTTCTTCCTCAACAGTTATGTCAAACTCTTCTTCAAGTTCCATCACGAGCTCAACTAGATCCAAACTGTCAGCATCCAAATCTTCGGCAAATCTTGCTTCCAAAGTCACTTGATCTGCTTCAACAGAGAGAACATCTACAGCGCATCTCTTAAATCTTTCAAAATTTTCGTCACTCATATTTCCCTTTCTTATTTGTCTAATACTATTCGCTATGCGATGCCAAGGCCGCCATCAACAGGGATAATAGCTCCAGTAATGTATCCGGCTTCTTTGCTTGCTAGAAAAGCAACTGTTGATGCCACCTCTTCTGGTTCAGCAAATCTTTTCAAAGGCACAGATGCAAGGATGGCCTCTTTCTGTTTATCTGATAATGCATCTATCATGTCTGTTCGAACAGGGCCAGGAGCGACAATATTCGTTGTGATGTTTCTAGATGCAAATTCTTTCGCAATTGACCTTCCAAAACCTACTAAACCAGCTTTTGAAGCGGCATAGTTGGCTTGACCAGCTTGACCTCCGCCAGCTACTACAGAAGAAATGAGGATAATTCGACCCCATTTTGCTTTCATCATCGGTTTAATAGCGCGTTTAGTTAACCGGTAAGCTGAGGTCAGATTTGCTTCAATGACCGACGAGAAATCTTCTTCGCTCATTCTGGGTAATAAATTATCTTTCGTTATACCTGCATTAGCGACAAGGACTTGAACTGCACCAAATTGATCCTCAATAGTGGTAAAAGCTGATTCAATACTTTCAGGAATAGTGATATCGCATTCAACTGAAGTGAAACCAGTTTTTGGTGGTGGAGAGCTTCGATGCGTACCAATTACAGTAAAGCCTTCGGCATGTAATTTTGTGGCTATTGATAAACCGATTCCACGATTCGCACCAGTTACTAAGGCTATCTCACTCATTACTTTCACTCCATTGGATAATTGCACTAGCGGATGTCATACCTGCCCCGAATCCAACTAAAAGGAGAATATCACCAGATTTAACCCGTCCATCATTCAATGCTTTGAATAAAGCAATAGGGATGGAAGCCGATGATGTATTCCCTGTTTTCTGAAGCACCGAAACAGCACGATTCTCTGCTATCCCTAGTCTTTTCATCGCAGACTCAATAATCCGTATGTTTGCCTGATGCGGGATAACATAAGAAATGTCATTAGATGATAGACCCGCTGCTGCGATAGATGACTTAGCTGAATCAGTCATAGCGATGACTGCTTTCCGAAAAACTTCTTTGCCAGCCATAATAATTTTTCCACCAACTTCTGCGTAAAGGATATCCCGTAAGGAACCTTCACAACCTAAATTCCACCCTAGGAGACATCCGTTTCCTTCTTCAGCTTCAATTACGACAGCACCAGCTCCATCGCCAAAAAGGATTGCCGTGGAGCGATCTTCCCAGTCAGTTACACGAGATAAGGTTTCTGATCCAATGATAAGAACTCGTTTGTAGCCTAATTTGAGAAAACCGAAACCAGTAACAAGAGAATAAACGAATCCGCTGCAAGCAGCATTGAGATCCATAGCACCACAGGTAAGCCCTAATTCATGTTGAACCATCCCTGAAGTAGCCGGAATTTGATCATCAGGTGTTGTGGTAGCTAAAATTAGTAGGTCAATATCTTCAGCTTTGCACCCAGCCATCTCCAATGCATCCTGCCCAGCCTGGACAGCTAAGCCAGCTGTAGAACCTCCGATCCTTCGTTCTTTAATGCCAGTGCGTTCAAGAATCCATTCATTGCTTGTATCCATTCTTGAAGCAAGATCGTCATTAGTTATTGTCTCAGATCCAAGTGCTATTCCCCAACCAGTGATTCTGCCACCATAATTTCCATTGATTTCACTCATTTGGTTACTCTTAACCAAGCAATGGGTTGACTTGAAGTAACTCGTTCTCCGTCAACAGCAAGGAATCCTTGTATTTCACCCGCAAAAGCACTTCTAACTTCCGTCTCGTTTACATGTCCCAAAAGGAATCCAGCATGAATAAATTGCCCAGTAAGGTCTTCGCCGGTAGGTACGAAGATTCCTGCACATGGGCTGACTACTAACCTCTCGGTTGCGAAAAGGTGTTCTCCTTCAAGCGATTCACCAGAAGATGGTTGTTTGCCGGAAATCATTTCAAGAAGCATGTCTATGTCGTCTGGAGAACTAATTGAGATTCTCTCCGAATCCTTTAGGGTGCGTTTAGCCATGCCGGTTAGAACTGCTCCTGGGCCGACTTCAACGAACGTTGTAAACCCTGCGCTATCTAGCTGGTGAAGGGTTTGCCTCCACCGAACCGGACTTGTCAGTTGTGAAGAAAGAAGTGCGGGCCAGTCGCTGCTTTCTTCGTGGCCAATGGCATCAACGTTTGCGTATACAGGGTGGTCAGGGGCTCGGAATTCGACACTTTCAATAGCTTCTCGCAGCCTGTCACGAGCTGGTTCCATATAAGGGGTATGGAACGCTCCCGAGACCGGTAGACGCATTGCACGTTTGGCACCTATTTCCTTAGCAATATCTGAAGCAGCTTCTATACCTGAAGGGGATCCAGCAATTACAACTTGTCCCGGAGCATTGTAGTTTGCGACCCAAATATCGTCGTCAACTCTATGGCAAGCACTTTCTACCAAATCATCGTCTAGTCCAAGGATTGCAGCCATCGTGCCTTCTTGAGATTCTGCGCAAACCTGCATAGCTTCGCCTCGTTCAGTTACTAATTTGACTGCATCTTCAAAATCTAAAGAACCAGCTGCAGTCAAAGCCGAGTATTCTCCAAGACTATGTCCGGCATGGGCTGCTGCTTCAACACCTACACGTTGCAGTGAATCAAAAATAACCATTGAGATTAGAAAAGTCGCTATTTGAGCATTCTTCGTCTGTTTTAATTCATCATCATCTGCGTTAAGAAGTAAAGCACTGAGGTCGCGGTCAGTAATAGAGGAAGCTTCAAGAACTAATTCCCATGAAGGATGGTTCAGCCATTTCTCGCCCATTCCCATCTTTTGCGACCCTTGTCCAGGGTAGGTAAAAACAATCATTCTAAGAACCTCTATGTGACTGTAATTCCTTTAGAAGCAACCTGTGCATTTTTTTGTCATTTTTCATGATAGTAGCGCGACTTGAAACTAACTATGGAGGGTATTAACGCGTAGCGTCTAAGAATAGGGCACTGTGTTATATCCTTCTGTGATGTGCGTGAATTCGCTAAATTTTTAAACAGGTAACATTCTAAAAACTGCTTTACAAAAGAACCTTTCTCTCTTTCATAGCGCTACGATTCACGACAGAAGAGTTAAATAGTTTTATTTGCCCGGGTGGCGGAATTGGCAGACGCGGGGGATTCAAAATCCCTTTCCCTCCGGGGAGTGCGGGTTCAAGTCCCGCCTCGGGCACTTTAAAAACGAATTAATTAGTACTTAAAGCCATTAA
Organism: Acidimicrobiaceae bacterium; assembly: GCA_002709645.1. Lineage (GTDB taxonomy): Bacteria > Actinomycetota > Acidimicrobiia > Acidimicrobiales > UBA8592 > UBA8592. Next base: position 2,074 of record PAQG01000022.1, on the reverse strand, counting down.
TAAGCTTCCTCCAGTCACTAACTACTAAGATGTGTTTGTGAAAAGTAAGTTATTAGAGCGTCGTTTAATCGAAACCGGACAAAGATTAAAACGCCTTCGTGCTGACCTTCAAGTGGCGGAAGAACAGCTCTCTCATTTCTCTGAAGAAGCCGATGATGCTCGGATAAGATCTTTAGTTTCGGAAACCCCACTTGCTGGCCACGAACACCGTGAAGCTAGTAAACATGAAGAATCAATGCGCCGTCACCGAGAATTACTCCTCAAGGAAATCGCAAGAGTTGAGGACCTGCAAAATCAACTGCTTGACCAAATGGCGTCCCGATAATGACAGACGATGATGTAGCGCCCATAAGAATTGTTATAGCTGAAGACGAAGCAATTATCCGACTTGATCTACGTGAGAGTCTTGAAGCGGAAGGGTACATAGTCGTTGGAGAAACTGGGCGGGGCGATGAAGCTGTAGAACTCTCACGAGCGTTAAAACCTGACGTGGTAATCCTTGACATAAAAATGCCAGGTTTAACTGGGATAGAAGCAGCAGAAATTATCAATAAAGAAAACATAGCTGCAGTTCTGCTATTGACTGCTTTTAGCCAGCGCGACTTAATCCAAGATGCAAGCCAAGCTGGTGCTTTGGCGTATCTGGTAAAACCATTCCAGCGCAGTGAGCTAGTCCCATCAATTGAATTAGCTATAGGAAGATTCCAAGAGATCATCGCCCTCAAAAAAGAGAACGATGATTTATTGGAGAATTTGGAAACTCGGAAAGTAGTTGATCGAGCCAAAGGGGCGTTAATGGACCAATATGGGCTAAAAGAGAAAGACGCTTACCGATATCTGCAGAAAAAGGCGATGGAAAAACGTTCACCTATGAAAGAAGTGGCTAAATCAATTCTTGAGGGCGACTAATGGTTCCCTTCATAAGAGCATCAGTGGAGAATAGGAGAAGAAACCAGTGAAATCTGTGATGTTGATAGATGGAAATTCATTACTGTATAGAGCGTATTTCGCCTTGGCTGAAGCAGATATGAGAACTTCCGGAGGGCAACCGACTGGAGCTATCTATGGGTTTTTAACTATGCTGATTAACTTGATCCGCGACCATAACCCTGAAGGGATAGCTGTTGCCTTTGATTTACCCACTCCCACATTCCGGCATAAGAAAGTAGATACCTATAAAGCAGGGAGGGCTGAAACTCCCGATGAGCTTTTGCAGCAATTCGATATCGTTAAAGAAACACTTGAAGTGTTAGGAATACGATCTATCGCAATCTCTGGGTATGAAGCAGACGATATTCTCGCAACGTATGCTGCTAAAGCCAAGAAAGAAAATATTTCGTCAATAATTGTTACAGGGGATCGCGACAGCTACCAATTGGTTAGCGACCCATTTGTCAAAGTACTTTATAATCGACGAGGAGTATCTGATTATGTCCTCTATGACGAAGATGGGATTCGTGAACGCACGGGTGTAGCCCCATCTGATTACGTAACCTATGCGGCTCTTCGAGGAGATAAGTCAGATAACCTTCCTGGTGTTCCTGGTGTCGGGGAGAAAACAGCAGCAAAACTTGTTAATGAGTATGGAACTATGGATGAGATTTTTGGTGCGGCAGACAAACAGACACCAAAATTGCGTTCAAATTTAGAAGAGAATGAGCAGCTAGCTCGACTAAATGTAGAACTCATGACGCTAGTTGATAATGTCCCTACTGATGTAACGCTTGATGATCTAAGGCCTATAAGTCCACAAATAGCCGGCATTAAAAATTTGTTTGAAAGATTAGAGCTTCGGACTCTTTATCAACGTTTAGGGGAGATCTTTGATGGAGAATTTGAAAAAGAGGAAGAGAAAGTGCAAAGTTCGGAAACGAATTGCGAGCCACTTACTGCCTCTTCAGATTTAATTGAGTATCTTCGAAAACTTGGACAAAAGACAGAACCAATTGCAATCGCTGGCAGTTGGGATGCAGAAGGGAAGCTATCTGGGTTAGCCCTTGTAATTGATCAGAACAAGGCATCGGCAGTTTGGTTTCCTGCTGCTTTTCTTCATGAAGAAGAAATTAAGAGACTT
>PAQG01000021.1 GCA_002709645.1 Acidimicrobiaceae bacterium | reverse complement strand
GGTTTGGAAAATAAGAAAACGCCAGTTNCGTAACGANTGGTCAAAGNTNGAAGATATCTCTGAAGAGATGGCTGGTAGTTCTGTGTGGTNNAAGAGTTCGCGTGATGNAAGCGANCCGATNTACNACTGGTGATTTCTTAAACTNGTTGTTGNCCGTTTTNGAGTATTAGAAATTGACGNTTGGGNTCTGAAGCTGGTTCTCGATTTTCGGGTTCTCCNATTTCTGGATTCCCCTTTAGGAGGTTAGAACCGTCGGGGGCGTATTGGATGATGTANGCCTTTCTNGTTTCTTCAGTTAGGTTAGGGCCGGTCATATGCGGTGTTANGGATGAGAAGATTACGACACTNCCTGCTTCTGCTTCNANNGGTATCGCNTCTGGGTGTTCNCTNAAGCANTCATAGCCGAGTGGCTCTANATAAGTGTGNGCAAGTGTTCCTTCTNTGTGAACGTTTGGGATAATCCATGGGCAACCATTTTCAATTGTTACGTTNACGAGGGGCACCCAGCACGTTAAATATTGTTGAGGTTCGACGAAACCGTACCCATTGTCNTGGTGCCATGGGAANCGGCGGGGTTTNTCTGTTTGTTTNTAGACTATTTGGTCCCAGTACAACCGAACATCTGGTCCGATTAAATCATGCGNTATNTCTGGNAATGGTGTGATGAGAGACAAATTTACGTGCTTCTTCGTAGCGNANACATGGGTGGATCCCGAAAATAATTGCNCCTGACTCAGCTATTGAGAGTCTGTCGTGATCAAGTGTTTGNAGAAAAGCGTCTGTNTCNTCAGATAGCCTGTCNAATTCANNTGTCAGNGTTNTNANTGNNTCTTNAGAAATAATGTTCTCTNCAACAAGATATCCATCTGTNTTNTAAGAACTAATTTGTTCATCGGTTAAGAAACCGCTGCGCGANGCAGCATCTNTCCAATNAAACTCTTTATTCCATGGATGAAGGCCTATTTGGTTCATCCACCTGATGGAAGGGGTTCATAGNAGTTGGGTNCTTCTCCTTCAGGCCATTCCATGTANATATCGGANGATGTTCCCCGGTCGAAGAGGNNAATNTCTTCTTCAGGGATTTCACCTANGAGGTAGCGTTGGCCTCCATCGGCGAAGAAATACATTCCTTGCGCNAGGGTATCTGCTTCGTCAAGGCCTTCTTTNGTGTCATCCCACCAGAAGACAGTGATGTCATCGCTTCCGAAAAAGTCNTATTCAAGTTCTGCTGGCCANCGACCTGTGTTNCCCCATGAGAATGACGCTGATGTCAGTCCTGATGGNGTTGGGTCGGCGATNTCAAGAGCTAGTTTCCAATTCTCATAGGTTAGTTCNGGCCCGATACCTTGGATAATTGGATAGAACGTTGCCGGCCATGGGTCNATNACTCCTAAAGAATCATCNGCTGGNGCAGGTTCACCNAAGAACCACTTGTAANGGAAAGGNGCNCCACTTATCGTTGGATCTACCCGNGCAGTGAGAGTAGTGATNCCAAAGGCATTTGNCCATTGATCTTGATCGTACGTTCGGGCGAAGATATTCGTATCTGCAAGAACGCTACCGATATGCACCCATTCGGGGTAGTATCCCTGAGCNGTTGCTTCACGAGTGAAATCACGTGGCGAAATTGGNTCACCNGAGAACATTACCGTTGTNACACCTGCTGCTTTAAATTTTGCTATCGCAGATGAAGCTTGCTCTTGAAGCGTTGCNGGGTCAAGTGNAAATGNCACAGATTCGGCTATATCTACTCCATATCCNTTGAGGTTCTCTTCNAAGTCTGCTTCATTTNTGACTGATGCTTCNCNGNTTTCNATCCAGAGTCGGCCAAAGACCCGAGGTTGGCTATGGTAATCAGTGTTACCGGCATAGATAGCATTTCGTCCTGCAAGNTGCTTNCCAACNTATTCGGAAGCTAGCAGGTTACCTTGGACAGCACTCGCCGAGAAAGACCAAGCGAGTGGATCATTTTCNCGGTAGTACTCTATGTTCTGAGATGGACCGCAAGCTAANCATGCTATNCCGCGNGAAACAAGCTCNTCTTCAAATGCGTTGGTCAAAGTAGGGCCGTTCCATACCATAAANGGNTCGTATTCTTCAGCTATTTTNACCGCGTCNGCTCGNGCAGAAACCGCGTCACTGATTAAACCCGTCCCCTCATAGAAGATCAGATTGACCGTTCTGCCATAGGTTTCATAATAGGTTTCATAATATTCCAGCATTCCACGCAAACTTGCTTCGGCATCAGCGTTAGAGTCATCATTGGCTATNGGNCCGGTGATGTAATTNAGAATGAANTCATTCTCCATCCATCGCCAGTAGACGATAGTAATTNCGTCATCTGTTACTCCACGTGCGGTCGCCCCTCCGTTATCGCCTTCAAAAGGAGCGAAACATGCTGGTGGGTTAGAAGTGGGGAGTTTGAGTTGCCCAGTCTCTTCGTCACAACGCTCACCCCAGTCAATATCATCAACAATGCATCGGGTAACTGCTTCTTCGTAGAACATCACGCCGGTAAGCAGGTCATCTCTGGCATCACCTGCAGTTGGACAATCTTCAGTCGCAGGAGTTGTTTCTTCATTTTCTTCTTCAGAATTTTCAGTTGTTTCTTCTTCGGCTGCTTCGGCGTCTTCGGCTTCTTCGGTCTCTTCTGCGCTTTCTTCTTCAGACGTATCGGCAGAAGCGGATTGAGAAGAACTACTTGATGAAGAGGAACTTGGTTCTGAAACCGAGTCATCTCCATCTCCTCCACCAGACGCGACAATAATAATCACGACAATAGCCACGGCTAGTATAAGCCCCAATGGTCCCCATTTTTTAAGATTCGCCGCTCCTGAATTCTCTGGATCTCCTTGAGCTGTTTCCATCTCTACCCCCTATTTTTGCCAACAGTAGGGAGACTAGTACGCTTTTCGCATTGAAGAAACTAAATCTGCCCGCTTCGTTGTATCGTCGCTTTTGATGTACCCAGATATGAGGAGATAACGAGAGGATCGTCAAGGACTTCTTCAGGTGTTCCTCGAGCAATGACTGAGCCCTGATCCAAAGCAATGAAACGATCAGATATTTCTGAGAGAAGGCCTATGTCATGTTCTATCACCACTAAAGAGGACCCCATTTCGTCCCGGATTCGATGAAGGACTGGGATAAGTGCTTCTGCTTCTTTTTGAGCTATACCACTTGATGGTTCATCAAGAAGGACAACTAAAGGTCTGTGAGCGATAACGCAAGCGAGGTCCACCATTCGACGAGTTCCGGTGGAAAGCTCTCCTATGAATTTATTCTGGTATGCAGTCAATCCCATCACTTCTATAAGTTCTGCAACCTGTCTGGCAACGCGTTTTTCACTTTCATAGGTGGGAGGGAGATGCAGTGCAGCTGAGATAGGATTTCGGGAAGCCGTAAAGCGTTCAAGTGCTACTGCGATTGTTTCCGAAACTGTGAGTGACGGGAATAGCCTCGCGTCTTGGAATGACCGACCCAAACCGAAACGGGCCCGCTCAGCCGGACTAAAGGTAGTGATGTCACGATTTTGTAACTGTACTTTCCCACTATCAACAGGAACAAAACCACTCAGCAGGTCGAAAAGCGTAGTTTTCCCAGCGCCATTGGGTCCCATCACCCCCACAATCTCTTTTTCTTTAACGTTAAAGCTAATAGAGCTAACTGCCTGTATCCCTCCGAAACAGCGAGTAAGTGCTTCTGCTTGTAGGGTTACTGTGCTTGTAGGTCCAGATAATTCTTTGGTTCCCAATGGTGAAGCATTAACTTGACTTAGAAATACTGACCTAAGTAAATCTGGTCTTTCTAGAAGATCTCTCGTTGAACCGCTAAACCGGATTTGGCCTTTTTCCATGAAATACGCCCTATCGGCGATCGTCAAAGCAAGGTTTACTGATTGTTCAACAACTATCACCGCGGTCCCATTTTCAGCTATGCGTTTAATGACTGGAAGAAGCCGTTCTACAACAGTTGGTGCGAGACCTAGAGATAATTCATCGATCATAAGTACTTTCGGTGAGCTATGTAATGCCATAGCTAAACCGAGCATTTGTTGTTGCCCTCCGGAAAGATTCGCAGCAGGTTCATTCCACCTCTGTTGTATTTCTGGAAATAGCCGCAGTGATTCTCCTACCCCAATAGCTGCCTCTATTAAATCGTTGTTAGTGAGCCACTGAGACGCTTCGATGTTCTCCTTGACCGTAAGGCTGGGGAAAATTGCATGACCGCCAGGGAGTTGGGCTACACCTAACGCTGCAATTTCATTGGGGGGTGCATGTGTGATGTCACGTCCATCAAGAACAATCGCACCTCTTTCGGCCTCTGTCACTCCCGAGATTGCTTTTAGAAGCGTTGACTTTCCAGCGCCATTAGTACCGAGAAGTGCTACGATCTCTCCCTCTCCAACGTCTATGTCAATTCCGAAGAGGACTTTAACTTTGTCGTAACTGACTTGGACGTCACGAGTTAGTAGAAGCTTAGCTTCGCCTCTTTTGCGTGCTAAGGCAGCTTCACTTCGCGCTCGGGCGGAAGCTCTAACCTGTTCAATATCCCTATTTATCCCTGCAGCTGCTGAACTTATAATAAACATTCCGATTAAAAGAATCGGAACCATAACCAGCATGCCCTTACGAATTCCCCAGTTATCGCCTACCCAACCAACTAGTGGGAGTGCGAAAAGCCCTGGCAAAGCCCACAATGCCCCCATACTGAATCCCATAGCACGAGCTCGCGGTGGTATTGCTAGTGAAAGTGCGGCTAATAAGCCTGGCCCTAAAATAGCGAATGAGAAAGTAATCAGTGCGCTGAAGATAACTGCCACCCACACGGTTGGAGCTAAAGCAAAACCTACAACGAAAATTGAGGCTATTAGTGAAGAGAGTGCGAGTAAGCGAAGGATCAACCCTGGATTGCGGGAAACTAATTTGACTCCTACTGTTGCGCCGACTGCCAAGCCCACGAGTTGTGCCGGTTCAGTCGATGCAGCAATGATCCCTCGAGCTCGTTCATCAACTCCAAAGACGTCTTCATAAAAGAGTGACCCCAAAGTGCCAAAGCCGACAATTGCGACAGCGAGAAAAGGCATCGCTACAAAAATACGGCGAAGCGTCTCCACCTTCCAACAAAGTCTCCAGGCTTCTGTCATCGACGGTGGTTCTTCTGCCATGCCCGCTGCTTCTTCATCTGCACCTGCAGCTTCGCGCTCAAAACGGCCGCGTACTGGCTCTTTCAAACGTAATGCGAGGAATGCCAAAATAACTGTTGGAATGGCAAAGATCATAAATGGGACTCTCCAACTGAAGTAGTAACCCAATAAACCTGCCGATAGCGCCCCTAACATTATTCCGACTGCATTACCTGCTCGGTGAAATGAATAAACAGCTGGGCGCTGATTTGGTTCATACCAATCTGCAATCAACGAGTTGTGCGTGGGATCTATAACCCCTTTACCGATAGCTGAACCGGACCGCATGAAAGCCAGAAAGACTATGTGTGTTGCTAGACCAGTCATGAATGAAAAAACTGCCCATGCCAAAGCTCCAATAATGGCTAATGACACTCTGTTCATTTTGTCTGCCAGTCCAGCAATGGGTATCTGCAAGGCGAGCGCCAGTGCTGCCACGATGCCAAACAAGGTTAGAAGCCCCTGAAATCCAAGGCCAAATTCGTCTCGTATCTCTGGGGCGAGAATAGCGAATGCTGTCCTATCAAGTTCATCTACTGCATTGAGGCCAAACAGGATAAGCAACGGGTACATAGGCCCAGAGCCGACTATGCGGGTAAATCTAGCTTTCATTGCCTACCTCCATTTCCTTTGGAGGTGCATCGGGTATCTGATCATCAGCGATCAAGCTTGGTACTTTGATATCCCGTTTCAACGCGAGTTGTGTCAAGACCCAATCTCGGAAACGATATAGGAGCGAGCTGATGCCTCCTGGTGCTATCAAGAGAACTGTAAGCACCCCGAAACCTGTCGCGAAGATGCTCCAATCACCGCGTAACCACCAGATAGTCCCAAAGAGAAACAGAGACCCGATCATCGCTCCCATCGTAGACCCAATCCCCCCTACGATCGCAGCGATGAAAACCCTTATAGAGTTTCCTAATCTGTTTGTGGTTAAACCGGCGAAGGATTGCTGGTGGACAACATATAATGCCCCCGCAGCCCCAGCAAAAAAACCTGCAATGACGAATGCCATTAATTTAGCTTTTACTACGCTCACTCCATATGCTGCGACACCCTGTTCGTTATCTCGCAGCGCTACGAGGACTCTCCCAGTTCGACTCTGACGTAATCCATGCACAGCCCATAACGTAAGCAAAAGAGCAATTGCAGTAACAAAATAAATGCCGCGACTTGATGTGTAGTCAATCTTTCCCAGAATCGGCAATCTATCTACTCTTTCAGAATTGGATGGTAGCCAATCAAAAAATCTGCCATTGAGAAAATAACTCATCATTGCAAGTTCGAAAGCAAAAGTAGTCACAGCGAGGAACAACCCCCGGATACGTAGTGCAGGTAGCCCAACCAACAACGAAAGAGAACCTCCAAAGATACCTGCGAATAAAACTGCTGGTATTAGATCTAGATTCCATTCGACAATCATCTTTGCTGCCAGTGCCGCACCAGCGGCGAAAAATGCCATTTGTCCAAGTGAAATCTGGCCGCCCCATCCCGTTAAGATCACGAGCGAAACCATCACAATCGCGTAAACGAAGAGCGATGAGATTCTCAAAATCGTTACGATGCCGAACCAGTACGGGATCATAGATAAGAATCCTGCGAAAAGCAGAAACATAACTACTTTCCCCATGCGCACTTCCTTGAGTGCTCTTAATTCGGGTGGGATAGGCCGAGTCTCCCCCATTGACAGAGTTTCGCGCAAGCTATCAAAGCGTAAAAACGTTTGACGTCGGGCTATCAATGCTAGAAGAATCACTCCCGCACAGACAGCTGCCATCAAAGCATTCCCACGCATCGGACTGTCTGTATTCCAAATAATCCCCTGTTGAAGAATTCCAAGAACGATAGATGTTGCTAAAACGGTTTTGAGATCAGTTAATCTTCCTACGACTGCAGCAGTTAAAGCACGCAGGAAAAACAGGACTCCTAACTGCCCTCCTACCGGAAGTCCGAAAATACTGGAACGGAAAAACAAGGCTAGGAAAGCTAAAACCGCTGCAAGTGACCAAACCAGACTTTGCAACCGCATGACTGGGATTCCCAGCATCCCTGCTCGGTCAGAATCTTCAGCGATTGCCCTTATACCAACTCCAATGCGGGTTCTGTGGAGGAGAAGCCCAACAGCCATAAGTATTAAAGGAACGACGATAATAACAATGACATGATTATCGTTGAATCGAAATTTATCGAAGTCAAATTGGAAATCCAGTGGTGAATCTATCCGTTGTGATGTGACTCCGCTATCCCACCAGTCAGGCATAAGTAATGCACAGAGGACTAATATCTGAGCCAATCCCAATGTCGCAACAGTTAAAATAAGGCGTGGGCTTCGAGAGAAACGTCGAATAACTAGAAATTCTGAGCTAACCCCAAGAAGTGCAGATGCAACAAGTCCTATAGCAAAGGCTGCGAGGTATGGAAATCCTGATTCAACGATAAGCATAACACTTAACACCGTTGGCAAAAGTCCTAGTTCTGCTTGTGCGAAGTTCAAAACTCGATTTGACCGGTAGGTTAGAACGATTCCAAGAGCGACAAGGCTAGTCAACAATCCAAGGACTACACCTTGCAGGACGGCTCCGTATGGAGTCCTCCAAAAGATCTGTTGTACGATCAGTAAAAAAAGCGGCGGAAATAGCCATGAAAGAGAATCGGAAGTGGAAGCACTATTAGATTGTCCGGATTTCATTCCCCCCCTTTTCTCTATTTGCTGAATTATGAACTGCCGAGTTCAAGGCATCTTTCTTTGTTCGTTATTGTCTTTTTCTCAGGTATTTTTGAGCTGATTCTTTCGCTTCTTGATCAAGGCCAGCCACGGATATGAGAATCTCTCCTACCCATTCTTTTTGTGTTGATGCTAGATCCTCAGCTGCGCTCTGAACTTGTTTTTTTGTTGTTTGTATAACTGATTGTGGCCGTTTCTTTATCGCCTTCGCTAATTTGAGAGTTTCCTCTTCTAAGTCTTCCGAAGCAACTACCCGATTCACAAACCCTATTGATTTTGCTTCTTCAGCATTAAATGGCCTACAGGTCATCACTAATTCTCTGGTCATAGCTGGCCCAATTTCTCGAACTAGACGTGGTATTCCTCCCCATGCGAGTGGGATCCCAAGATCAACTTCTGGAATGGAGAACACTGTGTTGGTCGCTGCGACTCTGAGATCACAGGCCCCTACAAGAACTACTCCACCCCCAACACAATGCCCATGAACCGCGGCTATAGCAACTGCTCGCATATTTTCAATAGCGTCAGCCATTTGCTTTCCAACTGCAGGACCGTTTGTACCTTCAGGGTTCCCATTGATGAATTCACGTAGATCAAATCCAGACGAGAACGCTCGCCCTTCTCCGCTGATGACCACAACATGTGCATCTCGTTCATCAAACCATCCGGTGGCTTCTACTATTTCTTGGAGAGTGTTAGTTCCTAAAGGGTTAAGTTTATCTGGCTGGTTGAGTGTCAACCTCCCAATACCTTCTTCTATTTCAACGGTAAGCGTTTCAAATGCCATTCGCCTATGTTGTCATAGTCCTTGGAGAATGACCATATAGAAGTCCATGATTATGGCCCTAGTTGCCTTCCATCTGCTGGGCGGTCAAATGATCCTCTTCGGTATGCGCTTGTTTGCATACGCATAGGTTCAGCGTCAATGACTTGTGTCCCGTTATAGACGCATACTCGTTCAATTATTTTCCACTCATCACCACGTTTTTCATACCGATCTAGGTAACGCCCAAACCATGTATCTATAACGTTGGAGTCTGCCCTAGATAAGTGAGAGATATTATAAATTTCGCCGCGGGCATGGATACCATCGTCATCAAGTTCAATTTGATGGTTATAGATTGAGTGCATTGTCCATTTCCAACGGAGATGGGCTTTCATACAGTAGTCAACGAATTCGTGTGCGTTACCTACGAAATTCCCATGATCATCGGTGGCTTCAGGCCAGTAAGCCGATTTCATAACGTCGGGGTCAAGCCTGTCAACGCCGTAACAGTAACGCATTGCTGCATCACGAATCTTCTCTTTATCAGATAATTGTTCAGGTGTGTAGGTCATTTATTCTCCTTGCCCTACCGATAGTCTTCCCCACTTTTCGTTTTGTGGAAAGATGAACTGGTGAAATTCTTTCACTAAGATTCACGAGGGGGGGATTGTGTCACGACAAATGATCGCTGTAAGTTTTCTGTGCTGTGGGTTATTTGTCTCATGTAGCTCTGGAGAGTCCTCTTCATCATCCCCTGAACCTGTTGATGTTGTCGAAAAGCCAATCAGCAGTCAAGTGGAAGATGAGCCAGATGTCAACAGCACTCACGAAATTCCTGCTGAGGGGACCCCTAAGGAAATAGAGGAAGTAGAAGAAGTAGTGGCTCGTGAGCCCTCTGGGGTTCTCCGATCAGCTTCAGAGGTTATCAATGCTGCTGGATTGGGTGATGGAGTCCTGCCACCTCTGGGAGCTGCTCCGCTTCCGGATGGGTTTAGCGAAGTTGAGTTGCTTGTAGCTGGCGAAGCAACTTCGTACCGTTCTAGTGTTCCTTTAACATCTGATGGGCTATGGGTTTTCGATGAGGATTCGCAAGCCTTATATAAAACTCGGGTATTGGTTCGTTTCCCTCCCGCTAATAAGTTCAGTGGCGTTGTGGTTTCGGAGTGGATGAATGTTACTGCCGGTGTTGATAACAGTGTTGATTGGGCGTTTCTATCCGAAGAGATTGGTCGTGAGGGCCATGCTTTTATTGGAGTTTCAGCCCAGCTTGTTGGTGTCATGGGAAGAGACACTGGGCGCATACCAGGTGGTTTAATAGATACGAGGGGGTTACCTACACGTGACCCTGCTCGTTATGGGGACCTTGCTCACCCCGATGATGCATTTTCTTTTGATATCTTCACCCAATCATCTATTGCTGCGAGTGAATGGCTGAGCGACCAGTACGGAGTTGAACCGGATGCGATCATTGCTATGGGTCAATCGCAGTCAGCAGGTTTCCTTACCTCATATATCAATGCTGTGCATCCGATCGTAGGCGTGTTTGATGGATACCTTATCCATGGTCGTGGAGATGGAGCCCCGCATCCATCAATGGAAGAACGGTTGTCGTCCATACTGATTCGCGAAGATATTGATGTTCCGGTGCTGATTTTTGAAACGGAGACAGACCTTACTGTTCTGCAATATGCGTCCGCCCGTCAGGATGATGCAGAGAACATTCGCACATGGGAAGTCGCTGGCGCTGCTCATTCTGATACTTACTCTCTGTCTTATCCGAATGGATTACCTCGTAGAGCGAATCTAGGTGCATTGATCGGATGCGAAAATCTTATTAATGACGGCCCTCAGCATGAAACCTTGCAGGCAGCGTTCCATCATCTCAACCGATGGGTTACCACTGGGGTTGCTCCGAGTTCGTCCCCACGAATTGAATTGGTCAATAGTGAGGAGCTTGTCATAGCGAGGGATGCTATGGGGATAGCGATTGGTGGCGTGCGAACACCACCAGTAGAAGCTCCGCTACGTATTTTGTCTGGTGACCCTGTTACTACCGAAGGATTTTGTTTCCTTTTCGGAGACACAACTGAACTGGATACAGAAACTTTAATTGATATGTATGGGTCACTTGATGCGTATGTTCAAGAGTTAAAGGCAGCGGCAGCGCAGAGTGTATCTAATGGGTGGTTACTGAGTTCTGATGCGGACATTATGATTGAGGAAGAAACGCAACGAGCTGTATCGTTAGGATTAACCAACTAAACCTCGTTTATGAAAGGCCCTGACGTGGCATTTACATTCGCGAACATCAATAACAGAAGTGCTCTCATTCAAGGTCAAGCATTTTTTGATCTTGCATTGATCTCTGCTGGTTCTATTCCCGAAGAACCAATGGAAGCAATTAAGCACAATGCCATGTTGCATCAATATGCTGAGCAGTTAGATGAATATAGGCCAACTGGGAATGTGTTAATGGAGGATTTGTGTGCCCCTATCCCTCACCCGAGAAATTCATATGGAGTTGGGCTTAATTATCAATTACATATAGAGGAAGCATCATCGAGAACTCCGGAGGTTCCTATGGTGTTCACTAAATTCCCATCATGTATCAGTGCGCCAACCAGTGACGTGATTATGCGCAGCGATGAATGCGATTACGAAGGAGAGCTCGTCATCGTGATTGGGAAAGGCGGCAAAGATATCCCGAAAGGTGATGCATGGTCGCACGTGTTGGGTTTCTGCGTTGGTCAAGACTTCTCTGACCGTGGGGTTCAGTACAAGGATCAACCAGCACAATTCAACCTTGGCAAGTCATTTGATACTTTTGGACCCATTGGACCATATTTAGTCTCCATAGATTCATTTGATGATCCTGCTGATCTATCAATCACGACAACAGTCAATGGCGAGGTCCGCCAGCAGGACCGTACCTCGAATATGATCTTTGACGTACCAACTCTTGTCTCATATATTTCAGCTGTCACAACGCTTAATATTGGTGACATTATTTTCAGTGGCACCCCTGAAGGTGTCGGATTCAGAAATGGTTATTTCCTCCTAGATGGTGATGTTGTTGAAACAACAATTCAAGGGATCGGCACAATGACGAACACGTGTGTTCGTGGCAGTGACTTTGCATAGAACCGCTGCGAAACTACTTCTTGATCTAGGATGCCAATGGGAGTGCTATGACAGAAAAACAATCATGGATTAAAAATATAGGAGCTAAACTTTCCTCTACGAAAGATGCTTTGGAGAAACGAGCTGAAAAAAGAGATGACGAACGTTTCTCAAGCTTTGACAATCCCTTTGATATTAAGAACAGGAACAAACGCTTTTCTACGTATCGTTCAGAAATCGTTCATGGTGTGATGCTCAAACCCTTGGATAATTTCTTGGATCAGGAAGCCCGCGGCGAGGGAAGCGACGATGGATTGCTAAGTGGAATATGGAGTTTCAAAGACGACGAAGATCAAGACGCTAACGAGGAAGAAAATAGCTGAAAGTGGCAGTAACTTATTTCGTTGATTAGGTTCTGGGGTAACAAATTGAAAGGAATTGATATGCCTCATTACATGATTACTGGTTCATACAATGCCGATGGAACGAAAGCGTTGATAGCTGAAGGAGGAACTGCTCGGTTGGAGCAAGCAAAAAGTTTAATTGAGTCCCTTGGTGGTACCCTAGAAGCAATGTATTTCGCTTACGGTCAGGATGATATTGTCGGAATCTGCGAAATGCCTGATGCTGCTTCAGCGGCAGCTGCTTCCTTAGCTGTTTCATCCTCTGGAGCCGTTAACGTTCATATGACACCATTATTAACAGCAGGTGAGCTTGACGCAGCCTCTGGTATTGTACAAAACGCGCAGTACAGGGCTCCAGGAAACTGAATACAAACAGTTTTGTTCCGGTTTGCTACAGACAACCAAATTTCCTAATTGCACTCAAAGCCAAAACCAGCGTTGTATTCTTTACCCATAACCTGTTTTAGGAGGAAAAATGCTTTTTCATGTGACCCATACCCATAACGAACTTACTTGCCCGATCCACGACTCAGAACTCTTGCTTAACTCATTTGGGAAAGTTCTAGAATCTCTTGAAAATGAAGGGGTAGAAGTCGTGGGTGCATGGGTTGATGGGCCTGGTCATCAACTATTTTTTGTCATAGATACTGACTCTGCCGATGCCATCCACAATGGGCTTAACCCAATTATTGATCGAGGCACTGCTCGCATCCAACCTGTATCTGATGTTCAGGCTCGTATGCAAGATATAGCCGCAGCACAGTAGCGTCGTTCTGAAATGAAAAGAAAGCCCCCTTCAAAAACAATCCTTGCAGGAGGGTAATGTGAAAGTTGGCATTCTCACAGGTGGTGGTGATTGTCCAGGTTTGAATGCGGTTATTCGCGCTGTTGTGCGCAAAGCAGAAAAGCATTACGAAGATACAGTGATTGGTTTTTTTGATGGGTGGAAAGGCATTCTTGAAGAGAGCTACGAAGAACTAACCATTGAAAAAATGCGTGGAACCCTCCCTCGGGGAGGAACAGTGCTTGGAACAACACGCGACCACCCCTACATGTCAGAGGGCGGGCCTCAACTGGCAAAAGAGGTCTGCAAGAGAATGGGTATTGATGCCGTGATTGTGATCGGAGGTGAAGGTACGTTGTCTTGCGCGTTGGAAGTGCATAATGATGAGCTGACTAAAATTGTTGGTGTTCCCAAAACCATTGATAACGACATTGCTGCTACGGAAATGACTTTTGGTTTTTCTACCGCAGTTGATATAGCAACCGAAGCTATAGACCGCCTCCATACGACGGCTGAATCTCATGACCGAGTGATGGTTGTAGAAGTTATGGGACGTCATGTCGGACATATTGCTACTTGGGCTGGCATTGCTGGTGGTGCGACGATAGTGCTCGTACCCGAAGAAAAATTCAACATAGAAAATGTTGCCGATTCTCTTCAGCGACGCCATGATGCCGGAAGATACGCTTCAATCGTTGTTGTGGCCGAAGGTGCCCTACCCGAAGAGGGAACCCTTGAGTTACCAGCACCAGAAATTGATCAGTATGGTCACCAAAAACTCGGTGGTATTTCACAAATTGTTGCTTCGGAAATTGAGAAACGGACTGGATTTGAAACACGAGTAACAGTCTTAGGTCATGTCCAACGTGGCGGCACACCCAACCCTTATGACCGCGTCCTTGGAACACGTTTGGGAATTGCGGCAATTGATGCCGTCCACGAAGAAGAGTTCGGAAAAATGGTTGCTTTACAAAACGGTTCTATCACGACCGTGCCCCTTGAAGAGGCCGTCGGAACTCTAAAGACTGTATCTCCTGACCTTTGGGCAACTGCAAAAAACTTTTTTGCCTAAATGTTCTTAACTACAAGGACCGTAAAGTGCTGAATTTTTTAACGATACTTTGCAGATCGGGTGCATGAATAGCGTTATCGGTCTCCATTGTGAAAAGAGCTTGTGCGGGTTTCTTTGAGAAATCAAAAGCGACAAGGAGTGTTGACTGTGATTCTTCTCCTGAGTTAAGTAGTACTTGTATAAGGCCTTCTTCTTCACTCACATAAACAACATCTCCTATCTCATAGCTAACTTCAACTATTTGCTGGAATGTGTTGATGTGCTCAAGTGATAATGAGAAACCGTTATCTTCTTCACTTCTCAATTCTTTACATGGGATTGGTTTGTTACCTTGATCAGTTACATCAGAGAGCAATTTGAATGCCAAATTGACTTCAATCATCAAAGTTTCTGGGTCTTCTCCTGATGTGATATCTGGATGAGTGAGAAGAACTTTCTGCCGGTAAGCGGCCCGAATAGCTTCCCATTCCATCTCTGGCTTCACTCCTAGCACTTTCATAGCTTCTTCAATGTTGACCTGATCTGGCTTCATCTCAAAGAACTACCTATACCTTAAATCGGCTGATGATTCAATGCTGATTCCGTTTGTACATCGCCAGCTATTCTTGTGTGCCACATACGCCGTTGTTCTGTCATATCATATGGAGTGGCACGGTGCATTAATCGCCGATTATCCCAAATTACAGCATCTCCGGGTTCCCAATCATGGTAGAAAACGTGCTGTTCTTGACAAGCAAAGTCATTCAAGTCGTCAAGGAAAGATTTGGATTCTTCCTTTGACATACCGATGATGTCATGAGCGTGACGTCCGATGATCAAATTCCTCACGCCAGTGTCAGGATGAACTTTAACTAAAGGGCGAAGAGAGATTTCTTCTCCGTGGAATCCGTAATAATTGTATGTCCCGTCTTCATTCTGTTCGTTCGGCAAGTAACCGTCTCTTCCTTGACTGTAATAATACGAGTGGTATGCCCGCATACTCTCTACACGTTCTTGCAGGATTGGATCCAAAGATTCGTAGGCGGATCGCATATCTGCCCAACCGGTCGAACCTCCTGAGGTCGGAACGATTTCTGCACTAAATACAGCTGCTTTAGCTTGAACTGGCATATACGTGCTGTCATGGTGCCAGCCCTCATTCCCTCGGAGCACCTTCACAACATCGTCACTGATTTCATGATGAAGCTTTTCTTCTTTCCCAATGTTAGTTATCGCTGTTCGGGGAAACTCAAGATTTCCGAAACGTAAAGCAAATTTGTCCTGCCCAGCAGGGGAAAGAAACACTTTTGGGAAAATAAGTAGAGCGCGCTCAATCCACAACTCGTACAATTGCTTCCACGTATCGTTGTCCATATTCTCAAGGTCAACTCCATTGACAATAGAACCGAATGATTTACCCTTGAGATGCTGCACATGCATCATTAAACCTCCGTTAATGACAAGTATTCCATAGAATCATCGCTCCTTGAAACCGGTGGCACTCTAGGGTTTCCTCTTATACCCCTACTTGTTGGTAAAACGGTTGAACAGATGCTCTCATGCAAGCACCTCTCTCCAATTAGATACGTTCAATAATTGTGCCGGTTCCTAGCCCTCCGCCACAGCACATACTAATCAGACCTAATCGGCCATTCGACCTGTGGAGTTCATGCACGGTTTTGGTAAGGAGGAGAGGACCCGTAGAGCCCAAAGCATGCCCTATAGCTATTGCACCGCCATTAGGATTAACCCGATCATCAATTTCTATACCGATTTCTTTCGCCCACGCGAGGACAACAGCAGCAAATGCTTCATTGATTTCAAAGATATCTATATCATCGGTTGCCTTTCCAGTATCTGCGAGAAGTTTCTGAGTTGCTGGTATTGGCCCCGTCAACATGAGAGCTGGATCGCTCCCGACTAGGCATGAACTTATGACTTTTGCAAGTGGTGTTAGCCCAAGTTCTTTTGCCTTCTTCATGCTCATTACCAGCAGAGCAGATGATGCGTCTGCTAATTGCGACGCTGTTCCTGCAGTATGGAACTCTGCAGATTCAGCAAAGTATCCAACGCCAGCGATTGGTTTAAGCTTTGACAGACCTTCAAATGTTGTCTCACGAAGTCCCTCATCTCGATTATGAATATCGGTCCCATCTCCATGTACGTCAAATGGAATTATTTGGCCATCAAATCTGCCTTCATTCCATGCAGTCTCTGCCAGATTTTGCGACCTGACACCGAAATGATCCAACTCTTCTCGCGTTAACTCCCATTTCTTAGCTATTCGTTCAGCCCCTTCAAGTTGGTTAGTAGGGTCATGTATCTCTTTGTAACGATCTGTATATCGTTCACCTAAATACGCCTCCCCCTCTTCATTTACTGGTATTTGAGATGCCATGGGTACATGCGACATAGATTCAACACCACAAACGACCACTATCTCGGCCATCCCAGAAGAAATCAGCGAATGTGCCCACGTGTTAGCATGCTGGCCAGAGCCACACTGTGTAGATGTCGTCGAAGCTCCCACATGGACTGGTAGCCCAGCAGCCAACCATGCTGTTCGCGTAACATTATTTGCTTGTTCACCGACTTGCGCTATACACCCGCCTGCTACGTGATCAACAATTCCGGGGTCAACATTGTTTCTCTCAAAAAGTGAATTGATCACATCACCTAACAGGTCAGTAACATGAAACCTAGATAAGCGACTGTTTGGCTTTGCAGTAGCTGAACGTACCGCATCTACAATTACAACATCACGATCGTTATCCACTACTACCTCCAAGTATCCCTTTGACTCATTATATTCCTAGAACAGATTGCTTGTGCCTTACTACTCACCGACATAGTCAGAGATTGTCTTGTGAAAGTGGCGGAGTCGTAGTTCTTGATCAGAAAGCCAAAGTCCTGGATAGCCAGCACTCTGCATCCCGGCTTGCACCGATGCCAAATTGGAAGCATCTTGATCAATGACTAAACCAAGAGACCTAGTGCTACCTTCCGGCCTGAAGTCGTGCCGAGGCAGTTCGGGCCATTCTTCCCCTTCTGGGATTAACTCAAACATCCAGATATCAAAAAGCATCTTGTTTGGGTCAATTGGGTGTGGGCGATGACGGAAAAGCATCAGGTCATCAGAATGCATATTTGTCGTAACATTTGGGAAAACTAAATAGTTGTAGTCATCAGTTAATTGTTCATCGTGAAGATCCGAAAAGTCTTTACCTTGTTCCTCTTGAGTCGTTCTTTTATATTGTTGGACAGCTTCACGGATCCCGTTAATCGGACCCTCGTATGATGCAGGGTCCATACCAGCACTCGTCAATAAGTGCTTCAGAGGTGGTGGGATTTCACCGACTGATTCAACGCGAGGACTTAATAGACCAAATGGAATCAAATAGCGGCTGTGCCTATCATACAAATCAATCTGGACATCAAAATCCTCTTGATACCAAAGTAACTGCGGATGAGTTATTGAAGTATGGTACGCCTCTGCAAATGCATCAACTCCCGCCTTCCAGTTGCAATTCCATTCTGCGGTAACCCATCGAGTCATAGCCATACGCTCAAAGTGGTACGGCTCGAAGTGACCTACAAGTTCACCTAGGTATTCTTCAAGCGATTCGACTTCTGTATTAAGGCTGAACCAAACAAAACTCGCCCAAGTCCCGCAAGGGAGTTCCGCTAAACCGTTGCACGGAGGCTTCCCCTGAGGAAAGGTTTCTAGATCTGGGATGTCAACAAAAGTCCCGTCTGAGTCATACTCCCACCCGTGATAGCCGCATACAAAACTTGTTGCATTCCAAAGGCCTTCATCTGCCAACCGGTTTCCTCGATGCATACACACATTATGAAAAGCTTTTATTTGACCATTTTCCTGCCGAACCAAAAGAACCGATTCTCGTCCAATATTTGTGCAGATGAAATCTCCGTGTTCTGGAATCTGGTCTTCGCGACAACCCAAGAGCCAAACTTTTGACCAAATCGCATCCCATTCTTTCTCCATAAACTCTGAAGATGTATACCGCTCTTTAGGAATAATATTGGTTCCTAAATTTAAATCTGGCGTTTTATCCAATGGTGTTCCGTGTGGAACTTTCTTTGGGTCGCTACGGCTTATTTTATTCTTTCGGATACGTTCCATTCGTTTCCGATCAGAATTGTACGCGTTTGGTGAACCCACCATCAACCATAAGATTAGTTCCTGAAACCCAACTAGCAGCCGGACTTGATAGGAAAACAATGCAGTTGGAAACTTCTTCTGGAGTTCCTAGCCGTCCCGTTGGGTGGTCTCGTTCTATCTTTGCGAACCATTTAGCCATAGTGTCCTTAAGCATTTGCCATGACCCACCTTCAAAGTAAATTGGGCCTGGTGAAACACAATTTACTCGAATATTGTCTTTACCAACATCTTGTGATAGCTGCTTTGCATACACAAGCAACGATCCTTTCATAGCGTTGTATGCCTGCGGTCCTCCAAAAGTCTCAACTGAAGCAGTCGTTGTTATAAACGTGATTGCACCACCTCCTGATTCGCGCATGTGAGGGATGACTACTTCACATCCTCTTACGGTTGAAAGTACATCTACTTCAAAGCTCTTCCACCAACTTCTTTCACTGTCTGCTCCCCCTCCAGCGCTTACCCCAGGTATGAAAATGTCTACACCACCCATTTGTTCAACCATTTCTTCAATCCATGCCTCGTAATCTTCCTTATCGGTCACGTCACATGCACGACCAATAGCGTTACCACGACCGCCAGAAAGTTCACGTAGTGTTCGAGCAACAGTGTCATCTGAACGTGAGCAAAGCGCTACGTCACATCCTTCGTCAATTAATTGGTCAACGACGCGCCGTAAAATACCCTTTGTTGATGCTGGAATAATGGCTCGTTTCCCCTTCAGATTGAGTTCCATAAATTTCTCCCATTCATATCTTTCTACTGAAACCTTACCCAAAGCGTATCGCCGTCCCAAAAAAAGGAAGCAGTTACTGCTTAGTAAAAGAGTTCGCAATATCATTTCTAATTCTGGGATTACTAAATTTGTTCAGCCATGAACAGTATTGATGCCATTTCAATTCTTGATACTTTCTTGAAAAGAAGTTAAAGTCTGCCTCAATCTAAAGCTAGATTAGTAAGGTGATTTCGCTATCTAAACCTATTATCGGTGATGACGAGAAACAAGCCGTTATGCGTGTTCTTGATACTGGGATGATTGCCCAAGGCCCCGAAGTAGCAGCCTTTGAGGATGAATTCTCTCGATTTATGGAAGGCCACCATTGCATAGCCGTGAACTCAGGAACCTCAGCTTTACATCTCGGGTTACTTGCATCAGGAATCGAATGTGGTGACGAAGTAATAATTCCTTCTTTCACCTTCGCAGCAACAGCTAATGCTGTAGCTCTTTGTGGGGCTACGCCAGTCTTCGTTGATATTAATATTGAGACATTTACAATGGACCCTAACGCTGTTGAAGCAGCAATAACAGAAAATACTTCTGCCATAATGCCCGTCCATCTTTACGGGCACCCATCAGAAATGGACCCTTTTACAGAAATATGTACGCGAAAAGGCTTAACACTGCTTGAAGATGCTGCTCAAGCCCATCTAGCTACATACAAGTCACAACCTGTCGGAACCTTCGGTACTGCAGCATTCTCTTTCTACCCGACAAAGAATATGACTAGCGGAGAAGGTGGAATGATCGTTACCTCAGATGACGAGGTAGCACGAAAAGCCAAGCTATTAAGAAATCAAGGTATGGAAGTCAGATACAAAAATGAAGTGGTCGGTTTTAATAACCGTATGACGGATATCCATGCAGCTATTGGGCGTGTGCAACTCAAGAAACTGCGAGAACGAACCACCAAAAGGCAGGAAAATGCCAAATTCCTTAGTGAGAATTTGTCAACGGTTAATGTTCCAATAGCAAGCAGCGCTGTAGAGCACGTTTATCATCAATACACCATCACAACTGATAGAAGAGACGAACTCTCGGAGTATCTGAACCACGAAAACATCGGTAACGGCGTGTACTACCCGATACCTGTTCATCAACTCCCTTCTTTTGGCAAAGAGCTTGATCTTCCTAATACTAAAACAGCTGCTCAGCAAGCATCATCAATTCCCGTTCACCCTCTTCTCACATCAGAAGAATTGCATAGGATTGTTGAGGTAATGAACGAATGGAATTAAGAGCTGGACTTATTGGACTAGGAATGATGGGGAAAAACCATGCACGCGTAATGTCTTCAACCGATCAGGTGACACTAGTTGGAATAGCTGACCCAGTTGGCGACCCCACAGGTAGTATTGATCGCTCTCTTCTTGTTAAGTCAGTAACTGAATTAATAGAAATGGGAATAGATCTTGCAGTGGTTGCATGTCCCACTAGCGAACATGAGCAGGTCGCCATGCAACTATGCGACGCTGGCATTCACACACTTGTGGAGAAACCTTTAGCTGCCAATATCGACGCGGCAAGAAATGTGGCAGAAGCATTCTCAACGGCAGGTTTAATAGGTGCCGTGGGCCATATTGAACGCTTTAACCCAGCAATACGAGAGCTCAGACGTAGGGTGGCAGAAGGACAAATCGGAAACATTTACCAGATTGCAACACGAAGAGCAGGCCCATTCCCCAACCGGATTAAAGACGTAGGGGTTATTAAAGATCTAGCCACTCATGACCTTGATTTAACATCGTGGGTAGGCGGAGCCCCATATAATCAGGTCTTTGCTCACTCATCTTTCAAAACAGGCAGAAAGAATGAAGACCTTGTCATCATCACCGGCAAATTGGAAAATCAAATCCCTACAAACCATCTAGTGAATTGGTTATCCCCTGTGAAAGAGAGACTCGTATCCGTAACTGGTGAATTTGGTTGCCTGTCAGCAGATACTTTGCTTGCAGATCTAACTTTCTTCAAAAACGGTCAATCAAGTCAGCCATGGGAGGGCATATCTCAGTTTCGGGGGATGTCAGAGGGTGACGTGATTCGCTACGCAATAGATAAGCCCGAACCATTACGAACAGAATTTGAAGGGTTCGTGAAAACGATTCTTGGCGATGATGGTGAAATAGTACCAATGAGCGATGGGTTAGAAGCTGTCATTGTCGCTGAATCGGCTCTAAAGTCGTCCAAGTCCGGCAAAAATGAAACCGTGCGCCTCTCATGACAACGGCTGTTATTGCGTTAGGAAAAATAGGGTTGCCATTAGCACTTCAAATAACTTCAAAGGGGCAAAAAGTTATCGGAGCGGATATAAATCAAGACGTTGTCAATCTCGTGAACAACGGCAAGGAACCTTTTCCAGGTGAAGCAAATCTTCAAGAAAAACTTGATCACGCCATTAACAAAAATTTGCTAACTGCCACTACAAATACAGTTGACGCAGTATCAAGTTCTAAAGCAGTTATTGTTGTCGTTCCGGTAATCGTCGATAATGAAGGCATACCAGACTTCTCCATGATTGATTCTGCTACTGCGGAAATTGCGAAGGGTCTTCAGCCAGGGACGCTTATATGTTATGAGACGACTCTGCCGATAGGAACCACGAGAAACCGTTTCAAACCTCAACTTGAAAAGATCTCAAATCTCACGTGTGGAGAAGACTTTTTTCTTTGTCATAGCCCTGAGCGGGTCTTCAGCGGTCGCATTTTCTCTGACCTGAGGAAGTATCCGAAATTGGTTGGAGGAACAGACGAAAAATCCGGCCGATTAGCTGTCCGGTTCTATGAAGGGATACTTGACTTTGATGAGCGTCCTGACCTTGCGAAAGCAAACGGAGTATGGAACCTAGGAAGCAGCGAGGCAGCAGAGATGGCAAAGTTGGCTGAGACAACATATAGGAACGTCAATATCGCATTAGCAAATGAATTTGCGCTGCATGCCCAAGATTTAGGTTTAGATGTCTTTCAAGTAATTGAAGCTGCAAATAGCCAACCGTTTAGCCACATTCATTTACCCGGAGTCGCAGTTGGCGGACATTGCATACCTGTCTACCCAAAGTTCTATATGCATACTGATACTTCAAGCGAACTACCAAGAATATCAACACAAGTAAACGAATCCATGCCGCAGAGAGTCATCGATATAGCCGAGAATCATATGCTCTCTTTAGAAGGCCTGACCGTTGCTATCTTTGGCCTCTCATACAGAGGCGGAGTTAAAGAAACTGCATTCTCTGGCGCATTCCCACTCGTGGATGAAATAACCAACCGTGGCGGTAAACCGAAAGTGCATGACCCCCTATATTCCGAATCAGAAATTCGGTCCATGGGCCTAGTACCTCACGAAATTCACGACTCCTGTGATATAGCGATTATTCAAGCAGACCATCAGGAATACGCCGATCTCAGTTACGAATCTTTTCCTGGAGCAAAACTGATAGTTGATGGCAGGAATATTATTGACCCTGAGAAAGTCTCACCTACTCCACTCAAGCGCCTCGGAGATGGAAGGACATGGTAAAGGTAGTCAGCGTCGTAGGTGCAAGGCCACAGTTCGTAAAGTTAGCACCTGTACATAAATCCCTAACCGCCAATGGGTTCGAACACCAAATAGTTCATACCGGACAGCATTATGATGCGAAATTATCTGATGTTTTTTTTAAAGAATTTGGAATTCCTGAGCCTGATATAAACCTTGGTATAGGGTCCCATTCTCATGCCGTTCAAACAGCGCGCATCATGATTGGGCTTGAGGAAAGTTTGATTAACCTCGACCCAGATTGGGTGCTTGCCTACGGAGATACAAACTCTACACTTGCTTGTGCTATCGCATGTTCTAAACTTCCTTTGCGACTTGCTCACATTGAAGCAGGCCTGCGGTCAAACAATAAAGAAATGCCTGAAGAACATAACCGAATTCTAACTGATCACTGTTCAGATCTACTCCTTGCTCCCACACATGCAGCTATGGAGTTCCTAAGGAGTGAGAACCTTGGGTCGAAATCACACCTTGTTGGAGATGTCATGATTGACATTCTTGATTTAGTAAAAAGTTCAATAGAAAAGCAAGGCGATAACCTCCCCCTATCTATTAATCCCTCAGAGGAATACATTTTGGCGACGATACATAGGCAAGAAAATACCGATCATCAAGATCGCTTACAGGAAATCATATCTTCTCTGCAAAATCTTGGAATACCTACTTTCATTCCGTCTCATCCTCGGCTAGTTAAAAAATGTGAAGAGTTTGGCATCAACTTAGCTAAAGGGAATTTAATTCCGGTTGAGCCTCTTAGCTATAGAGAATTGATAACAACAGCTCTCAGTTCTGCTCATATAGTAACTGACTCAGGTGGACTACAGAAAGAAGCTTTTCACTTGGGGACTCCATGTACAACGGTGCGCACAGAGACAGAATGGCCTGAAACCCTTTCTGGAGGGTGGAATGAGCTAGCAGAGCCTTCCAAAATAGGTGAGAGCATACTAAGACAAGCCCCGAATACGAATCGTGGAGCTCCATTCGGTAATGGTGATGCTGCAGGCAACATTAGTCAGCTACTGAAAGAAATATGAAGACATGATCTTATTCTCTTATAATTTCCCACATCAAAAGACTCAGGATTTCTTGTTCTATTGCAATCACTATGGCTACGAGATTTCTCTTGTCGTAGCTGCAGACTTTAAAGATCTGGGGCTTCCTAAGAAACGAATAAGAAGCTCTCTAAGAACAATAGGGCTATTGCATCCTCAAGAGATATGCTCAAGTCTGGGCATTGACTATCTCGTCATGGACCACGGTGCTTCAGAACTTCCAGAGATTTTAGAATCTTTGAATCCTAGCGTGGGTTTGATTTCAGGCGCTCGGATACTTAAAAGTTCCGTTATCCAACCTTTTTCAAAAGGAATTGTAAATTTCCATCCAGGGTTAATACCCGAAGCTCGAGGACTTGATACTCCGCAATGGTGCATATATGACGATATCCCGCTTGGAGTAACTAGCCATTTTATTGACTCCAAGGTTGATGCAGGCCGAATAATTGAGCGAGTAAATTTGCCTGAATACCCGGATGACACAATCGTTGATGTCTCGGTGAGACTCTACCAAGCTCAACTTGCCATGTTCAGAACTACGATGGACATGGCTATAAATAATGAAATTGAATCATTCGAATTAGTACCAAATGAACGGAAAAGACCGTATAGTGTTTTTCCGCCAGAGTTTGAAGATGAACTTGCCATTAGAATACGTGGGAGATTTCCCGATGCTCCTTAGATCATTCTTAGCGGCTATCTTAAACTGATTGGGATCGACAAGCTTCTACCAATTGATGAAACTACCTCAAGGTCGACAATATCAAAGAACTCAATCCGCTCCACTTCAGCCCTGTTGAGAACGTTTTCCAGAGTTAAAGTGAGTTCATCGTGGTGTGGAGATACCCATTCTTGGTTACTCACAGTTAGCATTGCTTTGCTCTTTTGTTCAGAAACTGTTTTGTACTCCCTTCTGACTATTGAAATCATGAACTTGATTATTCGCTCGGTCATGAACCCTAAAGAAGTACCGCTCCGAAGAAGTCGCACAAATCGCAATCTCAACTCTTTGCTAAAATTCGTTAGTTGAATCCGACCGAATTGATAATTAGACAAATACTCAAAAATCTCAACACCTTCTAGATCACTTTTGCTTAGCAGTTTTTTGCTGGGGCAAATAATTACCGTCCGGTTTGTACCACCTCTTGACGTTTCCAAAAGATGTTCTAGCTCTACAACTCTGTCCCGTTGGGATATGATCATCAGTCTCATAATTTTGCTTCTGAATACATTCGCAGTAGCCGGTTAGAAATTGAACTTGGTGAAAAGTTCTCATCAACGATTTGTGATGCCTGATACAAGTCCAATTCTGGTCTATATCTCAACCAGTCTTGTATCGATGTGGAGATTTCCTTAGGCGATAAATCAGTTTCCAACTGAATTCCACATATTCTCTGGAAGTCACCCCAAGTTTCTTGAGCTCCCCCATTTTTAAGTGAGACCACTGGCAACCCAGACGCAATGGCTTCAAGAGAAACTAAACCAAATGTTTCGTAAGGGCTGAGGTGTACCATCAAATCTGCAGTGCGTAAGTATTCTGAGACCTTTTCGCTACTAGTTGGTTCGAGGATCCTAACAGAACCGAGTAAATTCTTAGCTTTCAGATACCGCTTAATCCAACCTTTAAGCGGGCCATCACCCACTAACGTAAGATTACTATTCGGATAATTCTTGTTAAAATGGCAGAAGGATTTCACGAGCTTGTCAACTCCCTTACTCTCGTACAAAGCCCCAACATAAATCCATGCCTGTCCAGTTGTAGGGTCTCGTTCAGTAAATTTAAACGTATTCACATCAACAATATTTGGAATAATCTTCCAATTAGAACCAGCTTTGATTGACAGACTTTGAGAAATTTGTTTCTGAAGAAACTCTGAAACACAGATAAAGGCTTCCGCCTTTGAAATTGACTCCTTATAGACTTCTGCTACTTCTGGGATACTACAATCACTCGCAGCTTGAGAAGAGTGCTCAGTAATAAAGACCGGACTTGATGTGATACCGAGCACAGCAGGAGCGCATGGAAGAGCAACATGCACGTGTTCAATATCATGACTCGAAGGTATAACACTTCGTTTAACGCTAAGAGATCGTTCTATTGCTAGAGCACGGTGCTTCATTGTTGGTCTCTCCACGACAATTGCCGGGACTATCGCTACATTATCTTTCTGACGAAACAACGAGTCTGGAAGTTCTATTGCCTGCCTTTGAAAGTCAGCCATCAGGCTTGCAGGGATTTGTTTTACAGGTACTGCATTCAATCTTGGAACCTCAACTGAAACATTATTTCCAGATTCACGAAGCGCTTCAACTTGTTTTTGCACAAAGATGCCACTGTAGGGCCTTCCCAAAGAGGGTTCCGGATACCAAGGTGTGACGATATTGATGTTCATTAGGAGACAAACCTATTTTGCAAAATTTTCGAAAGACCTAATTCATCAACCATCTAAATCACCATCATTAGTTGAAGCCTGAACATGCCTGACAAGTGTCTCCAGAGAGACTCTTCTTTCAAAAGATGCAGCAAATTCTTGTATCTCGAGAATATCGTTTTGGTTTATATCAAAGTGGCTATTGATAGCATTACGCATTGCTTGTTCAATAGCACTGATTTCTGCCTCACATGAGTGCACATGGGGTCGCCCAATTAGTGCCATTCTCGCACCACCATCTTTACCCTGAATGCAAACAACTGGATGCGGTTGCGCGGCTACCTCATAGACTTTCCCAGTTGTAACCATCGGGCCTCCTGAAGCAGGGATTATGATCGCATCAAGTGATTCATAGAATGCTTTAATTTCTCCTTTTTTTATGGGGCCAACATATTGGAAACTGGTACTGCCCACTGGTAGCAATTTACTCAAAGGCTTTTCACTGTGAGCGAAATAACCCAAATAGCCACCCAATTTTATACAACTCCCCTGCGGTAGATCCCGCGTTATGTTATTCCATGCTAGGAGGATCTCTTTAATGGGCCAGTGCGGATTCAAAGTGCCGAGAATACCAAACACAAGAGCCTCATCATCGGCATTTCGCCTGTAGGAAGCGACACTATCCAAATCAAAACCATTAGGAGCAACAAATTGATTAGAAACTGATTTGGGAAACATAGCTTTATTCTTTTCAGACATTTCTTCATTAACGTGGAAGATATTCGATGCGGATTCAACGATTCGCTTTTCTAATGCATAGACCCTTTTATCTAGCGGCAACTTTTCTCCGGAATACACGTCAAGAGTCCATGGGTCACGGTAGTCGATTGAGAAAGGCACTTTAATTGTCTTGTGGCATCGATAAGCAACTTCAAAACTTGAAAACGGATTTCCAGTTGCAAGAATATGGGAAACTCTTTTACTTTTATTGACTTCAAGAAGAGCTGACACAGCAGGATCAATCCATTTGAAGTAATTATCTGCTTTTACTGCCGAGAAAAGGCGACCGAAAATCTTACTAAAGACGACCTTCGCTTTTCGCTGAACACGAAAGAAAACACTTTTGAACCGACCGTCGTTTCTATTACCTCTATTCACCCCAAAGCTAAACGGTACTCTGATCACGGAAATTCCTTGGTCAATGCCCGTCAGTAAACTGGAGTCGTAAGTACCTATTTCATTTATGTAGAATTCTTCATCACTGGTTATTACGGTAACTTCCCAACCTTTTTCGTGAAAAGCGTTGGCGGTTGCGAGGGCACGATAAACACCCGATGCCCTGGAAGGCGGAAAAAAGAAAGCAATATAGACAAGATGGGGTTTGGACCTTTCTGGCATATCAGCGCCTTATTAAACCCCAGCTATTTGCCCTGAAGGAACCCATCACTCTTTTTTCTCGCTTTGAAGTTGAGCAGTTTCACTCGATTCGTCCAAGAACGCTTTGTAAGTATCGGCAACTGTATCCACTTGACCTTGCATCCTGACTTTTCCCCTGTGGAGCCAGACTGCTTCTGTTGCCATTTCAGAGACCAAAGCAGATGAATGAGAAACAACGATTATCGTCTTGGTTGAGGCAACTAGGCCACGAATTCGTTCTACTGCCTTTTTTCTAAAAGCAGTATCTCCAGCCGAAAGCGCTTCATCTACCAAAAGAATTTCAGGATCTACATGCGTAGCGACAGCAAAAGCTAAGCGACCAAACATACCTGAGGAATATGTGGTAGTTGGGAGGTCGATGAAATTACCGATATCAGCAAACTCAATAATCTCGTCTTGTTTCGAACGAACCTCTTCGAGACTCATACCTGAAGCAAGCCCACCCAATATAACATTCTCTCGCCCTGAAAGAACTCTGTTGAACCCCATGCCAGGCGTTAACAAATGAGGCCTTCCCGAAAGACTCACCTGACCCGCTGAGGGTTTCAAAACTCCTACAATAGTTTTGAGTAGAGTTGACTTGCCAGCACCATTGCCGCCTATCAGACCAGTGACTTTTCCTGCAGGAAAATTAACTGAAACGTCAGATAGTGCATTTATTTTTTGCACCTTAGTTGATCTTCGGAATCCACTACTACCCGGAGAGCCACTTTGGGCGACAACAGCAGAATACGCCACTGAAAGATTTTGAATCTCAATCGCATTATCAATTTCGGATCGCAAACTCATCCTCCCTTGAAATAAAGAAGAGAAACCCTATAACGGCAGTGGGAACCGCCCAAGCTGAGAAAATCAGTACTTGCCGACCAAGCGACGGTCCTCCGATAACCGAAGATCCATCTAGAATTATCGTCCAAGCAGAAAAGGCTGAATAGGTAGGATTTATTCTTGCCAATGTATTGATTACCCCACTATCCAACACCCGCTCAAATTCCCAAATTGCTGGTGATAGGTATAACCAGAGTCTCAAAAAATGTGGAAGGAAACGCGAAACATCACGAAGGTAAATATTGATCGTGGCGAAGATCAACGCTATTCCGAAGGCAAAAAGACAGGTCAGGAAAAGCATCAAAGGGATCCAAAGAAATTCAATATGTAATCCTCTGTCTGCAATCAGGTGTAATGGAATATAAGCAATTAGTGACCGAAGAAACAGATTCGTTGCCGAAAATGTTGAAGCAAGTGGAACGACAACCTTTGGTATCGCAGAATTAGTCAGAACTCCCCCACCACCATTTCGTACTGAACTAACTGACGTAACGACAACAGAACTAAGCAACGTCCAAACATAAAGGTTAAATACCATGAAGGCAAGACGAGTCGTGCTGTTTAGGCCACCACCGGTAAGGATTCCAACGAAGACGAAGTAGATAAGTCCAAACAAAAATGGATTGAGATAATGCCAAAGCCTTCCTAGAGTTGTATCGAAATTCCTTGATTTGAGTTCCCCTTTAGACCAGTACATAGCAAACGTCCGAAACCGGTAGGTCTCAGTTAAATAGTCGCGAAGTGGAGGAATACCAGATCTAGTAGCTTTCCTCACATAACTAGCTTTCAAAGCCCCGTTCCGTCCATTCTTCTTATTTTCTCCATGTGGGAAGATTCTAATTGAATCTACTAATAAAGGTGCCCACTGAACCAATTAGTGCCCACCGGGATTATGAGCGAAGTGCTTTGCGATAGGCGGAAACAAGCCTATCTGCATTCTCCTCACTACTTTGGCGAAATGCCAAGTATCCATACTTACCCTGTTCATCTAACATTGATTTATCCCCTAGCCATGCAATTATTTTGCTCATATCTTCTTGAGAATCTAGAACTATCCCGCCCTGTACTTTATTGACCAAGGCCGCCATTGCACTAAGATTTGTAACCAGTATGGGAATACCTAGTGACCAGTATTCCCAAATCTTTGATGGGATCGCATCTCGAAATGCAGGTGTATCATCAAGCAAGCACAAACCTATTGTTGATTTCGAGGCTATCAGCCATGAATCAACATAAGACTTCCTTCCATGCCAAGTTACTTTCTCTTGCAAACCTAATTCTTTGACTCTTGCTTGCAACTTCGCAGGAAATGAGCACGGGCCAACCAAGTCAAGTTGCAGTTCAGGTATCTCAGTAGTAAGCCGAAGCATTCTTTCAATTCCCCGACTCTCTCTAATATCCCCTACGTAGACTGCCCTCAAATCTCTATTCTCAGACCTTTTAGGAAGATCATCACGATGAGGAATATTCTCTACCAAAATGCTTCTATCAGACCCAAAAGTGGGATTTGCAACGATTTCTACATGCGAAAAGGATGACCTAAATTTTGGGAGAACTTTGAGGCCTGCTCTCACGAACCTTCCTGCAACACCCTTTAACCAATATCTATCAAAAGTGACAGAAGAATAGTCCTCATGAACGTCAGCGATAACAAAATATTTTCTATAAATCAAAGGAGATAAAAAAAGGTGTAGTTCGGGGTCTGGAAGCAGAATACAGCGTGGTTTGAGCTGTTTGATAACCCTCAGCGCTCTGGTTGTCCCAGTAACAAAGCGGAAAAATCTAGATTTAAACTGAAGCGAAACAATTTCAGCGGATAGGCCAGCCCGCCCAAAAGAATTTTGATGCCGAACTAAACGGCCATCTTCTGCATCATGAGCTGTGGTTAGGATCAGAACATCAATCGTTTTGTTCCCTATTGCAAAATCTGTGTCTTCAGGATCATTCATTAAAATTCTATTTCAGTTGGCGTTTTCTAGTCTTAGCTTCGTGTTGGAAACTTTATCTTGGACCTTGACCCATTTGGGCTCACTAATCAGAATAAGATTGATGTTGTAAAAATAAAAACCTTGAATCCTTCCTGTCGAGAATTTCCATGAAACTAATATCTCACCTGTGTATAACTTCCCTTATTGTAGGGACACTACTAGCTGCAACCCCTGCAGTAGCACAAGACAATACAATCACAATAGAAGGTCAAGGCTGGGGGCATGGTGTTGGGATGAGCCAGTACGGTGCTTATGGAAGAGCTCTCCCTATCGAACAAGGAGGCGGCGGCCTAACCGCAAATGAAATACTTAACTTTTATTATCCAACGGCCTCTCTGGAACAAGATGAAGTCCCTGACGATGTTGGAGTTCACTTGTTTAGCGGCCTTGGTGCTACTTTCACTACTTCAGGACCTGTTGACTTTCGCAATGGAAACGAAGAAATCTTTGCATCAATCCCAAGCGCAACAACTCTAACTGTCGGATTCAACCAAGGGGAATTTACCCTTGTAGATGACACAGGAAACAATCTCTGCGTGGATGATAGTGGTGAAAGCATTATTCAACACTGCACACAAGAGCCTATCTACATAGATTTGATTGAGAATGAGCCGGTTCAAACTGATGTAATCTCGCAATTTACTAGCATTGGAACGTCTGGCAATAGCTACCAATGGGGCTCGTTGACTGTTCGAGAAAGGACATTCGAAGGTGGAGGAATTTTCGTCATACTAGAAAACCTACCCATGGATAAATACCTTTATGGTCTAGCCGAAGTGCCCGCTAGTTGGCCAGATGCCGCCCTCCAATCACAGGCTATTGCAGCCCGAACATACGCTTATCAAAGAATCCTTAGCCGAAGAGCTAATAATTCTTGGGGATTACCCTGGGACCTTTACTCAACAGTTAATGACCAGCATTACACTGGGTATTCCAACGAAGCAGGAGCATCTGCTGCTAATTGGCAATCAGCAGTTGATACTACTTCCCAATCTGTTCTCTTAATCAATGATTCACCAATAGTTTCCTATTACACATCTTCTAATGGGGGCAGCACGGCTGCAGGGTCCTATGTCTACTGCACATCAGCTAATTACCCTTGTTCTGATATTGCTTACTTACCTACACAAATTGATAGCTTCGATAAGATTGGGAATCCTTACTCTACTTGGCAAAGAACATACACAGGGGAGGAACTTGGCAGATGGGTAGCTTCATCTCTGGGGTCAATTGGTAACGTAACTGGACTATCTATTAGCGGTTCATTGGATCCCTTCGGAAGAACAGATCATGCTGATGTTACCATTTATGGAACTACTGGCGATAAATCGGTAAAGGGAGACTCCTTTATGGTATTGGTCAATAGTGGCCTATCTTCAGAAGGCCGAGATATGAGCGAAGAGATTCTCTCTACACTCTATTTCGTCCCCAACTTTTCTTTACCGGACAATAGGGTTCATCAAGATTACGATGATCTGCTTCCATCTGGATGGAGTGGGTCAGAGAGTGGAGATAAATTTGGGACCTCAGTAGTTTCAGGTAATTTCAACGGGGATAACGCCAAAGACTTTGTCGTGGGTGTTGCAGCAGAAAATATTGGTTCTATTTATGATGCAGGTCTAATACATGCCATTTACGGTGGGAATGGCGGCATCGGGGTAAATGAAACTTTTTATCAGGGTGAGGATGGTTGGCCTGGTGTGCCTGAGTCTGGTGATGGTTTGGGTACGTCAATGGCGTCTGGTGATT
>PAQG01000020.1 GCA_002709645.1 Acidimicrobiaceae bacterium | reverse complement strand
CAAGCTGCTTCACTGCTCGATCGGCAAGAGAGGGCCTTTGAGCAAGAAGAGGAAGAAGTCTGGGAATACGATGGAGGCTGGGAAGCTGACTTCGATGATGCCGACTACAACTTCTCCGTTGGAGTACTCTCTGGGGCTGCAGCCGAGACTCTGCCTCAGATGTTCGAAGGCCGTATCCATCGAGACGAGAGCCGCCCCGTCACTCTTGGCGAATTACTAATGGGTTTACAGGATGCAGGAAGATTGGCCACAGAGCAGAGGATGCGCGAAGAGATTGCCAAGGAGAGACGCGATGCCCATGAAAGGGCCAGAGAAAGATTCAGCGGAAGTCTGCATATCGAGGATCTCGAGGGCGACCTAAAGAGGACTTGGGAGTCACTCAAATTGCGTTCCGATGCCGGTGAACCTGTTTCTCTGAAACTACTCGTTGATGACCTGACTTCGAAGTCTATGGAAGAAGGAATTCCTTTGGAGGAAGCCGAAGCAGAGGCACAAGTAGCAGCATTAATCTCCGCTCTTTTCCTTACCAACAGAGGCTTCGTCGATCTCAAGCAGAATAGTGGCAGGAATGGAGATATCACGCTCAGAGACCTCTGGGACGAGGAAGATGACTTCACCACACTCTCCCTCAGACTTAATCCCAAGCCTAAGATTCAGGAGGTGTCCGAATTTGTCTAATCCAGAACTTTCGACTATCCTTGAAGCAATACTGTTCGGAGCAGGTAGATCAATGTCGGTGGAGGAGTTATCTGAATTACTTGAGAAACCAGCATCAGAGGTTGAAGAATCTCTTCGGCAGTTACAATCTACAATCCGCAGACGTCGAGACTCTGCTTTGCAATTATCCGATGTAGCAGGTAGGTGGATTTTCGAAGTCAGGCCCGGACTTTCTCCACATCTACCCGAGTCATTCAGGGCCGATATCCCGCAGAGATTGCTTCCTGCAGCAGCCTTAGTGGCCTACCATCAGCCCATGGCACAATCACAACTGGTGGATATGCTCGGCCAGCGAGCCTACGAGCATGTCAGAGATCTCGCTAAGATGGGCCTACTCGATCGCAGAAGAGACGGACTAACTCGTAGGCTTACGACCACTCGCAGGTTCGCTGAATACTTCGGATGCCCGGAGATAGAGTACAGAAAGGTACGCTCATGGTTCAGACAAGAGGCAGAGAAGATGGGACTTACGAGTGCCCAATTGGCCGCCTCACTAGCTCCTGAAGAGCAGTTGTCAATCAATGAGTTCTCAGATGAATCATCTGATGAAGGCACACTAGAGGTCGAGTAATTACTCGGATCTGAGTTTTACCAACTCTTCTTCTACAGCCTTCTGAGTGATTCTTCCACCTTGAGCGCGCAGTCTAGCAGCCACGGCATCTACCTCACCACCTTCTGCTCCTGCGGTAACAGCCATATTTCTCACATGGAGCTTCATGTGTCCAGCTTGGATACCAACTGTAGCAAGCGCCCTGAGTGCCCCCAAGTTCTGTACCAATCCAGCAGCCGCCATCACCTTGGCAAGTTCATCTGCTGTTGTTATTCCCATTAGGGCGACATTTGCTTGTGCCGCAGGATGTACGCGCACAGCGCCTCCAACTAGGCCTACTGCCATTGGAAGCTCAATAGATCCTACCAGGTTGCCAGCACTATCACTTTCCCAGTGTGTGAGTGATCCGTATACTCTCTTATGTGAGGCAAAACTGTGAGCTCCAGACTCGATTGCCCTCCAGTCTTGTCCACAGGCAATTGCTATAGCAGAAATTGCATTCATGATTCCCTTATTGTGAGTCGTTGCACGGAATGGATCCGCCTTAGCGAAGTGGTATGCTTGAAGAATCCCCTCAATTACCTCAGCACCTTGAGCAGCATCTCCCTTATCTGACATCTCTTCCGGAGTGAAAACAGCACTAACTCGGGCCAATCTGTGGACTGCCAAATTACTGATTATTCTTAGAATAACAGTTCCTCCAGTCATTCCTTCTATCTTGGGGGCGATGGTTTCAGCCATAGTATTGACAGCATTTGCACCCATTGCATCCCTACAATCAACTAAAATGTGGACAATCACCATAGAACCAGACTCAGTTTCAATGATCTTGGCCTCAATATCTCTACATCCACCACCAAATTTGACTAAAATTGGGTCAACTTCATTGCACGAATCAATCAAATCTTGCTTATTGTCGATAATTGACTCCATCGCAGATACAGGATTATCGCAATCAACGATTTGGATTTGGCCAATCATTACCGGGTCATCATTGTTTGAAACAAAACCTCCTTTCTGATGACACCTCTTTGCCATGTTACTGGCAGCCGCAACCACACTAGGCTCTTCCAAAACAAAAGGCACTAGGTAGTGATCTCCATCGACTATGAAGTTGGTCGCCACTCCAATAGGTAGAGAGTATGTTCCAACTACATTCTCTATCATTCTGTCTGCAGCCTCTTCAGACAACTCCCCACTAGCAGACCAAGCCCCAACCTGTTCAGGAGTTAGTCCTGCTAATTCTGCTAGCATCTCTCTGCGTTCCGAAACTGATAGTTTGTAGAATCCCTCTAGGCGACTGCTGTCTACTGGCATAGTATCATTACGCCCCGGAGAATAGGGCTTCTAACTGTTTGCAAACAGGGAACTTAGCGACGAAGTCGGCCCTACATTCTACTCTGATCAGACCAAATTAAGCGTTAATTTAACCATTAACGCATCATTAACGCATCATTAAAGCGTTAACAAAGCGTTAATCGGGGAGAAATCATTTCGCTGCACTGTAAGGATATGAATGAATCAAGACATCTCGGAATCCGTGAAAAACCCGTTAAATCGCCTTATGGGAAGCGTCAGAATGCGTGAACATTAAGAATGATTGAAGCCGCTACTGGGCCAATGATTTCAGAGGCGGTCTCATTGCTTGATTTACCTCCTTTGAGGGGCAACCCCTTCGACCACCGCCCGATTGAACCTTCTAGGGCCCAGGACCTAGTCGGTCGAGATTCGTTGATGATTAGGCTGCGCGAGTACATTATCTCAGAATCTCCCAGAAACATTCTGTTAGTAGGAGATTCGGGAAGTGGGAGGACATCAATGGTGAATGCACTTTCTTCTCAAGCTAGAAACAAGTTCGTCAGTCAGTTCTGGCCCGAAACAGATCCAGTAAACTCGATTCTAAACGAACTTTCAGTACATTTTGCAGGTTATGAAATCCCTAGAACTACCTCTAGACTGTGTGAGTCATTAGTTGAGATGCTAGACAAAGAGACTGGGCCATTGCCTCTAATTGCTCTAGATTACCCTACTTCGACTCCTTTGAATGAGCTATTGACCAGAATCACACCTCTATTACAGAGACTTAGGGCACTAGTCATAGTTACAGCAACATCTTCGCAACTAAAATCTCTTGACGAGGAGATTGTTGAAGCATATGATATCGAACAACTCAATGATTTCTCTAAGCAGGAAGTACAGAAACTAGCGGACAATCTAATCCGCAGAAAGGCCCGCGAGAGGTGGATAATCAATCCTCAACTTATGGATGCAATGATGGAACGCACAGGAGGGCACCCTCGCGATGTTGTGAAACTGTGTAGAGACTTACTGGATGAGCGTAGAGGCAATGGCTCTGAGGGCACATTAGAGAGACTAATGTCTTGGAGTGGCAGGATAGATGAGGTCCCAGAAGTGCCGTTCGGACCTGAAAATAAATCAGAAGAGCCAGTGGAAGGTTTGGAAACCACTGAGGTGGAGAATTTTGAGGGAGAAGACGAGAGCCCTGCAGAAGATTCCGATGACTGGGACATTGAACCCGATGACATGTGGGACGATGTTATCGAGCCCGAAGATGATCCTGTTTGGGATGAGACAATTCCCGAAATTGAGGACGATTGGTCCGAACAAGAGCCACCGGAACCATCCAATCCTCCCGAAGAAGGCCAAGGGACCTTAGATTCCTATGTCCCAATAGTAGATGCCGCTGAAGAACAGTCGCGAACCCCAGTTACAGGGGCTTTTGGAGGATTGCTTAGCCGAACCGTGATTACCGGGGATGAGATGCCAAAAGAGCCTGATGGAAAGCCAGTAACGGTTGCCAATTCTGAACCAAAGCCTTTCATCCCATCAACAAACCGCCCAGTAGTTCAAAATCCGAATCCAGCGTTCGAATCACAAGCCATTCCCGATACATCGATTACTCCTGCAGAGGAAGTCTCTGTGATGTCGGATGAAGGGGCTCTTTGGACTGCTGACCCAAGCCTTGGAGTGGTGCCTGAGGTCCCCGAACAACCCGAACCAGAGCCCCCCCTCTTTGATTTGGATCATACTCCTGAGTTAGTTGAACCCGAGCCCGAACCTGAGATAATCACTACGCCAACTCCATCTCCTCCCGCAATCCCTCAAATTCCTGTCCTACCTAGTGGGCCCAATTGGGAGCCGGATGAGCCCTTTGATAAATCCAGATTTGCATATATTTCAGATAATGAGAGGACAATTCTTGAGGCGGCTGCTGGAAGAGAAGTTTCTCCTTCGGATGCCGAATTACAAGCCGTATTGGAAGTCGGTAGGACCAGACTTTCTCAGATATTCAATGGACTTCGCAGAGCGGGACTACTTTCCGTCAGAAAGCAAGGTAGAACCAGGCTGTTCAAGCTCAGCAATATTGCCTCTACCGAACTCGGAATGAATTAGGTGCCTCATGTCGAATACTAATGTCACAATAGAACTCGTTGAGAAGTATCTCGCTCTGACCGAGGAAGCAAGATCTAAGGCAACTCCTATTGCAAACGGAGATTCCGAAGAAGAGAGACTTGTATCAATGCTCAGAATGTGCGATGATTATGCATCAGACGCTAGGCACTTCATGCAGGAAGGAGACCTAGTACGAGCCTTCGGGGCAATCAATTACTCGCACGCGTGGCTAGACGCAGCTGTCAGAATCGGCTTACTGGATGGCCATGGTGACGATCGATTATTCACATTACCTTAGGCTTCGACCAGCCTTAGATACCGTCCAGAGGCAACCTCGATGTATGATCCACCTTCCTCAATCAACCTTCTCTTTAGTTCGGTATCAACTGTTAACACTGCCCATCCCTTTTCCGAGGACAGCCTTACAAGCATCTCATCAGGATGCCTCACTCCTTCTAAGTCTTGAATAATTTCACAGCGTTTTCTTAGCAATTCAAGAAGCAGACCTTTCTGCTTTTCAGATACAGATTCGAGTTCTCTATCTACGCATTCAAGCAACTTCAAGTCTGCAACGCCGACTACTTGCTTCATGCTTGCATCCAAGTTTAGCCGCGCCTCAATTAGTGCAACCCATCCACAAGCGTCTACCAAGACGCCGACCATTGAATCACCCAGCGATTGAGCCGTGGCCGATTAATCGCCATCTAGAACCAACTCTTCTGGATAATGTGACCCGACTCCCAGATTTTGCACATATTGGCAGACGTAGTTGAATGGTCGCAGAACCTCCTTTAGCGGAAGAAACAGTACCTACACTAGTTGCCGTAGCCGAATTAATCATCAACATCTCATTGTTCTGTAGTGGCTTTATTGAACCAGCTTCATCTTCTCCAGATGAGACCATCTTCTCTAACAATTCCAACTCTAGGTTCAATTCTTCCCAAATCGGAGGCAATTCTCCTTCTCTTGCCATGACCTGGCCTGACAACTCGTCCGCCTTGGTAGACATCGGATCCATAGGGGTGGCAATTCCGCAAAGGCCCCCTGCGTGAACTAAATCTAGATCCAAACCTCCTCCTTTCAGACTCTCGATCTTGGTTGGGATTGGTTTCCATGTCGTCTGTCCTCCAGATTGGACTCTTCTCCCTGGGGCAATCAGAATAGAATCTCCAACATTGAATGATCCCTCGACAATACTCCCGCCAATAATCCCTCCAGACAATCCATTGGGCCTAGTTCCTGGCCGATTAACATCGAATGAGCGTGCCACATACATCAGGCCAGATTCATCCGCAGTCCTATCCGGTGTCGGGATTACATCCTCGATTGCCTGAATCAGAACATCGAGGTTGACATCATGATGTGCCGAAACTGGAATAATCGGTGCAGATTCGGCAATCGTGCCCTCTAAGAAACTCTGGATTTCAGCATATGACTCCCGAGCCCTCTCTCTAGAAACAATGTCTATCTTGTTTTGAACTACTACTATGTTCTCTATACCAGCAATCTGTAGTGCTGCCAGATGTTCTCTCGTCTGTGGCTGGGGACACTTCTCAGTGGCTGAGATTAGGAGCATCGCTCCATCCATTATCGATGCTCCAGAAATCATGACTGCCATGAGCGTCTCGTGCCCGGGAGCATCGACAAAAGATACCACTCGGAGTAATTCGTCATCCGAATCATCAGCTCCATCAGGATGTTTTCCTCTAACATAGTAATTATCTTGCGCAGTCTTGTAAAATGCTGTATCGGCATAGCCCAGTTTGATGCTAATACCGCGCTTCCGCTCCTCGGAGTGAGTGTCGGTCCATACTCCAGATAGGGCTTGAGTCAAAGTCGTCTTACCGTGGTCTACGTGACCGACCATTCCGATGTTTACTTCTGGCTGCTTCGGAAGACTACCCAGATTAATCACCCCGTCGAATCACTCCTCTTCTCCGGAGGACTTCTCGACGGCTTCTGGCTCCTCGACGAGGCCGAATATGGCGTCGAGAGAGCGGTTTCCGGATTCGACAATCTTGAGATTAATCTGGCGAGTATCCTGGCTGATTACATTGCCTCGGAGTCTACGCCTCTTCCTCAATCCATCGTACTTGTATCGGTAGACTCTGCCCTTCTTCTTGACATACTTCTTCCCCTTGTAGCCAGTTCCTGCAGTAGTCAGGACCGATTTGATTGCACTTCCATCTAGTTCTGGTCTCATTGGCCTTCCAGTCAAATCAGATCCACCAGTAATTTCCAGTTTGTATCCATTGAGTGCTTTATCGCCTTCTCCAACGAACATTCCATCTACTGAATCTCCTATCTTCTTACCTAGGAAGTGGTTGTAGTTAGAGCCGGTGATGTCCATACTGAATGCCCTTCCTCCGGATGAAGGAACGGTGTCATTCACNACCGCTTTGAANACCTGCTCTGCTGCCACACNANCACCTCTGAACGGCCTCCCGACTAAAGGCCCCTATAAGAGCGGTTCGGAAGCGCCGTAGGCGCTTGAAAATCACAAGAAATCTTTCTCAATACGATTCTCAAGCAGAGCGGGCTGTGTATTGGTCATAGTGATGTGTTGAGTTCGACCCCTCCCAACTGATGCATTGGCAGTACGCGTCTCAATAAGGCCAATTTTCTCCAATGTCTTGAGATGCTTCCAGAAGGTGGTGTAACTGCGTGGCTTTATTGTGAACTCCTCGCAGACTAGGTTGTACAATTTTTGAGCATCTCCGCTTGATACTGCATCGGCCTTCTTCAATCGTCTACAGATTCCGAGTAGAACCAACTTCTGATGATCTCCCAATTCGTCAACCTGACTAGGCTCGACAGATGCTGCTCGTAGTGTACTGGGATGAACATCTTCAGCCAGAACATCTCCTCTTCCATCTTTCTCGACACGAATAATCGCAGCTTCAAGCAACTCGATGGCGAGACGAGCATCGCCTGACTCAGATGCGAATCTACCTATCTTGGCGAGGGCCCCGTCGTCCACCGAACCCGGCCTGCAAGCTTCCTCGTATCGCTGCTTGGCGATGTCAATCAACGCTTTCTCACCATATCCCCTCAGAGTTAGCATGTTACTCTCCCCCAGGCGCGAGATAATTGCAGGCTCAAACAGTTTGATTAGAGAAGTATCCTGACTTACCAGAATCATCGAAACAGAACCCTGTCGATTCTGCCCCTCATCTATTCTCAGTAGTTTGTAGATTAGATCTCCCTTGTCGTTTCTAATCAGAACATCGACTTCGTCGAGAACTAACAACAAATGTGCATCTTGACTTCCGAGATTGCGTCTGATTGACTGAATTACCTCACTCGAGCTGAAACCTCTCTCAGGATGGCCAGAATCCAGAGACCTCGCAATCTCTTGCAGAACCTGTGAGGCGGTTGGGTGATTGCGACAGTTTACATGGGCAAGGACTAGCTTCCTACGCCCATCTAGCGCACGTTGTAAGTCTTCGCCAAAGCGACGAGTCATCACCGTCTTGCCGGAACCGACTGGCCCCGTAATCACCGCTCTTCCACTCACTCCTTGATGCTCAATTCCGACAAACATCGAGGCCAAGCCCCGTAACTCCTCATCACGACCCACTAGCGCCGGAGGGGTCCAGTCGAAGGAGAAAGGAGTCCTGTCCAATAGAACCTTGCCCGCTCCAATTCTGTCGAGGTAGTCGGCCATCATGCGACTCGTGCTCACATCGTTATTAGACATATTTGCAGCATTGCGCGCGCTTACGCGCGTTCTGTGGCGCGTGCGTGAATCAGGGTATCTCGTCGAACTGGTAACCGGTTTCCCACTTCTTCTCTCCTAGAGCTACTTCAAGCTCGTATGGAGTGATAAGTGGCTTAGAATATCTGACCGAGTCATCGATTGCAATTCTGGGGCACGCTGTGTTCACATATGCATCTACAGGATAGAAGTCAATCAAATCAGGACTGATGTGATCGAGTGCGAGCAGATATCCCTTGCGTCCGTGTTTCTCCAATAGACGCTTCATGCGAATTGCTAGGTTGCGCCTCATCTGCCCCGGCTTTTCTCCAATCAGGATACCGAAAGAGTTCGCTTCATCCACCGAATTAATCAGTCCGAAACGTTGCCTCAATATCCTCTCTACTCTCTCCAGCGACATTTCAGTTGCCCCTCCTGTGTAAGGGTCCAACATAGCCAGAGGCTTGCCAGTATGCAATACAAGGCCGATGGGATGGAAGTCTCCTGAGCCTAGGAAAAGATAGTGGCCAATTGAGGGGTCATCACCAGAGTAGTTGCATCCGAGAACTTGCCCAGGAAAAGTCAACCTATCTCCGCCAACTGGTATCTCGACTTCGAAACCAGCCTTTTCCAATCTGCCCTTGAATTCCTCAAGAAGATGAAGATGCTGAATTGAGCCAACTAGGCCCAGTTTAACTCCGGTCAGGGGTGCCACGCGCCCAACCGCGTCCAGAAATTTATCCTTAGCAGATTCTTCATCAATCTCGACGATCTCATCAACTGACTCAAGGCGAGACTGTGCAATCGCGCGATGACCCTCAAGGATAGAAAGGACAGGAGTCAGTTCGGGATCTCCATCGTATGTAACAGGTATGAAATGAGTCGGCATGCCTGAGTCTATGTTCATCTGACTGTGTCCCATGTGTGCGACCAATTCGACTCCCATCATCTGCATCTTATCATGCACCAAATCACATGCCCCATAGCACGGATCGGCGGCAAGAATCACTCTCGCACCCGACTCATCTTCGATTGAATCCATCATCTCGAGAGCCTGCATTTTCAGTCCTTCTGGGACTTGTAGGGCTACCAATCGGTTGTCGTTGGCCTTGATTCTCTCTACTAGTTCGTCCAACTCGAAGTCATGTCGATCCAAGTCCATATGATCACTCGATTATCTCGACCTTACCATCTATGATGTCGATACGCGCTAGAGTCCTAATTGGCCATGCCGGACGCTCCTTAGCTAATCTCTCACGACCCTCTCCTTTCTCAATCGCGATGACGATGTCTTGTAGTATGACTCCCATTTTCTCAAGAGTAGCGAGTATTGGCTCAAGAGTCCCTCCTGTAGAGATTACATCATCGACAATCAGAATTCTCTCTCCGGGCGAGATATCATTGATGTAAGTAGTAGAATGAGAGTAACCAGTTGATACATCGACTCTCACTTCACCTTCCATCCCATACTCTCGCTTGCGAATTACCACGGTCGGCTTTCCGGTGACTTCACCAACAGCAGCTAGCAATGGCAAACCCATCGCCTCGACACTCACTACTAAATCAATCTTCGACCAGTCTACCATCTCTACGATTAGGTCTCGTGTAGCGCGCAGAACATCTGCATCCATGCGTGGAATTCCATCCGAAATTGGATGGATGAAGTAGGGATAATCCCCCTTCCAGATTATCGGCGAGCCTCGCAGCGAGTCTTGCAGAATTGAAA
Organism: Acidimicrobiaceae bacterium; assembly: GCA_002709645.1. Taxonomy (GTDB): domain Bacteria; phylum Actinomycetota; class Acidimicrobiia; order Acidimicrobiales; family UBA8592; genus UBA8592. Next base: position 2,634 of record PAQG01000020.1, on the reverse strand, counting down.
GCGGGTCAGAGGGCGGCATGGCCCGGCAACCTCACACTAAGCCCTTCAAATGCTCGGAGCCCTTTGCTACTCTAATGGTGCAAGGGGTCGGGAATTTGCAACTAGCCTTTCTGAGAGCATCCCTAGCTGTGAGATAGTGCTCTGGAGAGGTGTAGATTGAGACAACGGTCTGATCTCTTTGCACTCTAGCGGCAGTGCCCACATTCTTCCCAAAGGACTGCCTCATCCCCATTGAAACACGGTCGGCACCGGCTCCAGTAGCCTGCTTGTTCTCTCTTAGAATCTGATGAGGGTATGTATGCATTCGAAGAGCATAGCCTTGATCTCCAGCAAGCTTCCTGATAGTAGCGTTAGCAACTTGCCTCGCCGACTCAAGGGCTGAGTCACGAATCTGGCATGGATTGTCTGCAGTCAGTTCGACTACCACTTCGAATTGGCCTGCCTCAGCACCCTTTCTGTTGCCCATGAAGTAGCGCAGAATACGGTTGTTTGGGACACCACCAGTATACTCTCTACGAGTGTACGCCTGACCCTTAATCTGGCGATACATCTTGGCTGGTTTGCGTGCCATACGGATACCTACTTCGCGGCCCACCGACCTTCTCTATTTAACCATGAGGCAAGCCGGAATGAGTCACTCAATCAGCACTCAGCCTTTCACTCTCGCGCTGGACTTCCCTGACTCCAAAGACAATCAGACAGAATCCTATAAGCATCGATAGTCCAATGTTCTCATCAAGTAATAACCATCCACTGAGAACTCCAAAGACAGGCACAAGGAAAACATAGGATGCTGCAGCCGTAGCTCCGATCCTGTCAATTCCTCTGGCGAACCATGCATAGGTGAGGACAGTGGAAATTAGCCCAAGATATGCCACAGATATCCATTCGGTAGTATTGGGAATAGGTATTCCAGACTGCCATACTTCGGCCAGCATCCAAGGAGTGAGAAGGATCCAGCCGACTATCGAATACCATACTACGATTTCTAACGATGTCCCAATTGTTCCATCAATTAGCGCCATCTTGGTCAAGTTACTGGTCGCAGCCCATGTAAGGGCAGCAAGAGCAATCATCACAGCTCCAATCAATCGATGGTTGAATGGAATCTCCGTATTCGGACTCCATCCCACTACAGTAGCGACACCGACTAAGCCGATTAGTAGGCCGAAAACCATCCTCAAACTCAATTTCTGACCCAGTAATGGGATGGCGAGAAGTACCGTGAAAACAGGATTCATTGGGATGATTAGAGAAGCATCTCCAGCAGCCGTCCACTTCATTCCATTCATAAACAGAAGTTGGTACCCCATGGTTCCCAGTAATGCCATCAAAAATGTGTATTTCCAGGCCTTGTTTCCTTGAGGTAGAAATCGCGGACCTCCTTTATCTCTATAGAGCCAACACCAAGCCATGAATGCAATCACCGCGAAGACATACCGCAACCAAGCCGAGGTAGCGGGACTCATACTGGCCCTGTTTGCATCATCGAGACCGTAACTCAGAAATCGACCCACAGCCCAGGTCGAGCCCCATACTGCAGCAACCAGAAGTAGTAGTAGATGTGTACTCAGATTCTCTCTATAAGACAACTAATCACCCAACTCAAGTAATCTCGATATGAAACCAGGGTCGCTGACTGCGGAAATCTCGGGCTCGCAGATTTCTCCGCCGAACTTGCTTGCCAGTATCATAGCAGTCATTGCTAGACGATGATCTTGGTGAGTTTTTACTGGATCGCAAGGAGACTCAGGTATCTGTCCGCCAGGAATCTTCAATCCTTCCTGTGTGACTTCAGCATGCATCCCGAAGCATCTGAGGAGATAGACGGTAGAATCGAGCCTGTCTGACTCCTTTCCACGAGAATGATTGGCCCCGATAATCTGCCCTCCCTTGCCTATTGCCATTAGTGCAGAAGCCGGGCATATCAAATCACTCTCATCCCGAAGATCTAGGATTTCTGACTGCTCAGCCAAACTTACAATCGCTGGACTGGACTCGGCCATTTCAATTTCTAAACTGACATCATGAAGCTCTGAGATTAGCATAGCAATAGGCAGAAGACTATCCTCCGTTGGGACAGTTACAACTTCTGGAACTAGCACTTCCCAAGGGACAATATCAATCGACTTCGATGAGAAATTATTCTTAGATTCGCATCTCCTGGCAATTTCGAATGACATCTCGTAGTATCCTCTACTGACTGCCTTTCCAATTATCTCCAAATTTATTGGAAAGGGAAATCGAGGTGCGGCCAGTAACATTGCAGATAGGGGCTGGCTGGATGTGCTAATGTCAAGACTCGCTGAACTCGTTTTCAACGGTCCAGTAACGGAGAGGGGAAGATTATCTCCAGACACCGTGCAACCCAATTCTCTCAACACTCCGGACAATGCCGACATATCTCTTTCCCGAAGTGACTCGTCCCCGTCAATATGGATCTCCTCACCGATACCTGCGGTGATTGCCATCAGGAATCTTGCAGCAGTCCCTGAGTTGCAACAATCAAGAATCTGTTTCGGAGTTGTGAATCCTTCCTTACCCACTCCTGTGACAGTCCATTCGTTCTCATTTCGCTCTATTACGGCTCCCAGTAATTCTAGACATTCTGCCATGGAAGAAACAACCCGACCC
>PAQG01000019.1 GCA_002709645.1 Acidimicrobiaceae bacterium | reverse complement strand
GCTACCATCGGCAAAGACCTCATCATCGGCGCACCCGGAACAACCATCTCAGGAGCACCAAACGCCGGAGCCATCTACTACCTCACACAATAAAACAAAAAATGTCTAAACCTTTTCTGGAAACAGTCGTTTCGAAATTGACGTTAGATCCTCTAGGAATTTCTCAGCTCTACGTAACTTAATTTCTTCAAATCCTCGAACATCTATCGGAAGGCTAGCGAGAGCAAGGACTTGATCATAGTTGTCTTTATTTACAACCTTCAGCGCCGCTAAAATTTCTTTTCTGTATACATCACGGATCGTGCGCTCCATTTTTCGCACTTTAGCGAAACCAAATATGTCAAAAGGAGTCCCCCGCAATACTTTCCCCTTAGCGAGAATATTCATTAACGGCACCGCAATTCTAAAGGGAATTCTTAATTTATTGTTCATACCCAAAGCCCTTAAGAACGGGGGATGCAAATGCCATGTAGCTTTTCCGGAACTGTTTGGAACTTCCAGCAATTCAGACTGTATGCCCGCTAGAGAAAAGAGTCGAGCGACTTCATACTCATCCTTGTATGCAATCAATTTGTGCATATTTCGAGCCACTGATTCTACAAGCGCTGCTCCATCATCTTCGTTATCAAGAAGCTCAGAAGCTTCAATCGCTTGGACTACTACCTTAAGGTAACGGTCAACGCAATCTTTGTTCTGATATCCAATAAGGTCAGCACAAAGAAGACTAATTAAATTGGCATTAGATTTCGACGCGTTAAGTCTTTCTATTCGCGATTTCAAAGCTATTGGTAATTCGATTTCCCCTTCAAGTTTCTCGTTGTTTGTATTAATTTTTATTCGTTGGTGTAGCCGCTCAGGATTATCTGCCCATGATCTCCCCCATTGAAAGGCAGAAAGGTTCTTATCAACAGCAACACCATTTAGTTCAATAGCTTTTTTGAAGAATTCAGGTTCTACGGGAATAATTCCCTTTTGAACGGCTACTCCGAGAAGAAAGATATTCGCGCTTGTAGATTCTCCTATTAGTTGTTTGCATAATCCTGCTGCGTCCATGAAAAGATTAGCTGAAGCGTTTGTTACGGTTTCAACACGTTCAACTAGCTTTTCTTTCTCAGGAAATTCTGCATAGGGATTTCCGACCATTGATCCAGTAGGTGTTGGCGAATCTGATGCAACGAGTATGGTATGTCCATTCCTCGCTACTTTGAGAGTGTTTTCACTGGAAGCAACAAGGAGATCAAACCCCAGAATAACATCAGCGCTTTGCTTCGTGAGAAGATTGGATGGGCGTGGTTCACCGCGCGTTAAACGAATATCGCTTACAACTGGACCTGCTTTTTGTGATAAGCCTGTCTGATCTAAACCTCGGACTTCGAACCCGTTAAGCATTGCTGCAGTTGCTAAAACCTGAGCTGCTGTTACCACGCCAGTTCCACCGATTCCCGCCATACGAAGATCTAAATGGTCTCGTTCGAACCCTTGCACTGGTTTGGGGAGATTATCTTCTAACGCATTCATGTCAATGCTTTGATCAATCGGAAGTGAATCAGGAGTGGTCTTCACCGTTAAGAAACTTGGGCAGTCACCTTTTAGACAAGACACATCAAAATTGCAGGAATCCTGTTCAATGAAAGCCTTTGGGCCCAAAAATGTCTCTTGCGACTGAACCGAAAGGCAATTAGACACTTCACCGCAATCTCCACATGCTTCGCAGATTCTATGATTTATCAGAACTCTAAAATCAGGCTTTTCTACCACCCCTCTTTTCCTCAAACGTCGCAATTGGGCTGCGCAGAATTGATCGTGGATCAGAACTGTAACTCCATCAATCGCAGAAAGGACATCTTGTGCTTCCACGATCCGACTCCTATCCCAAAGAGTCACTTCTTTAGGAATGTCAAGGTTTCTATATCGTGTGAGATCTTCCGCCGTAATGATGATTTTTTCAACACCTTGCGCAAGCATGACCCTAACGACGTCAGGAATATCTAAGCCTCCTTTTGGGTCTTGACCCCCAGTCATTGCAATCGTGCCGTTGAACAAAAGTTTGAAAGTGATTTTACTTCCAGCCGCAATAGCTGAAGGAATCGTTAGCTGTCCGGAATGGAAATATGTTCCATCTCCGATGTTTTGAATAAAATGTTCCCGATCTACAAAAGGTTCCATCCCAATCCATTGCATGCCTTCGTTCCCCATAGCGGTTACCCCAGCAATCTCTCCAACTCGTTCATCATCCATGAGAAGGACCATCGTGTGACAGCCGATACCTGCACCAACAAGAGCATCTTCAGGTACTTTCGTACTCGTATTATGTGGGCAGCCTGAACAGAAATAAGGACTTCTTTGCGTTGATAATGGGATGAGACTTCTCTCCCTTTTAATTTTCTGTGGGAGGATTAGCTTGTCTTGGATTCGTAGTGAGAGCCTTTCATACAACCCTTCCACCATTGCGTCAGCATTGAGAATTCCGTGGCTTGGCATCAGCGTACGCCCGTCTGGGTGAGTCTTTCCTAATACTCGTGGTTGGTGAGCACTTCCATACAAAGCATCCTTGACTAACCACTCAGCAGTTGGATTCTTCTCTTCTATAACGATTATCTCTTCAAGCCCTCTTGAGAAATTTCTTATATTTTCTGGATCAAATGGAATCGGAAGTTGCAGATGAAGCAAACGTATTCCAGCAGACGAAATTTCTTTTTCTGTTCGCAACCCCAAGACATGCAGGGCGTGGCGTAATTCGTGGTATGTAAAACCACTAGCAATGAGTCCTATCCAAGCGTCAGATGGGTCAACTGTGGTTGGGTTTAATTTGTTAGCGACCGTGTACCTCCGGACCAACTCTGAACGAACCATCCGTAGGTCCTGTTCAATTTTTAAGTTGTTCGGAGGCAAGAGTTTGGCATCAGGGCGATGCTCGTAAAGAGCTCCATCAATTTCAAGATCTGGGACTTTAGGAGAGATCAGTGTTGAAGCAAGATCAACGGTTCCACTTCCATCAGCAACTGCATCAACAACTTTTAGAGCTGTCCAAGCTCCGGTGATTCTACTGAGGGAAATTGCATGCATCCCAAGTGTTAGAATTTCATGCACATCTCCTGGATAGAGAATCGGCATGTGGAGATCAACAAGCGTTGCATCAGAACTTGAGGGCAACGTTGAGCTTTTAGCTGCCGGATCATCTCCAACAATCGCTACCGCCCCACCATATCGAGAAGTTCCTGTGAATACAGCATGCCGCAATGCGTCACCGGCGCGATCTAGACCAGGGGCTTTCCCATACCATAGGCCAGTTATCCCATCATAAGCACAATCAGGTTGTTCGGCAGCTAATTGGCTACCCATGACAGCAGTCGCTCCATGTTCTTCGTTGAGAACTGGACGATGAACTATTGGGAGATCAGGAACAAGTTCCCGTGCTTTATCAATTTCAAAATTTAATCCTGCTAGTGGGGACCCTGGGTAGCCTGCTAAAAAAGCTGCAGTATTCAAACCATTTTTCCGGTCAGTGCGTATTTGTTGAATTGGGAGCCGCGCCAGAGCTTGTACTCCCGTCAAAAATACGCTTCCCGAATCATTTAAATATCGATTGCTGATCTTGTACCCATTTGCGTCAGGCATAGACCTCCTATCTACGGAAGAAGCGACCTTACCATCTTTGATATTAGTCTTTCATATTAGAGCAGGGCGTGCGTCGTCTTTAGTCATTATCAGGCAATAAGTGCGCCCTCGACAGGAATCGAACCTGTGACCTACCGCTTAGGAGGCGGTCGCTCTATCCTACTGAGCTACGAGGGCAATGGTGAGAGGATACTAGCCGTTCAGGTCCTTGACTTCGGAGATCAAAATTCCTTAAGTAAATCAGGAGAAATTCTGCCAACCCCCACGAATGCCGTTTTGTTACCTATGCTTTTAATAATGCGAATACACGACACAATGAGGAACCAGCTCGTTGAGCTAGAGCTTAGAGAACCAGGCAAAGTTTCTATCTACGCATGTGGTCCAACCGTATACGATGTCCCTCATTTAGGGCATGCTCGGACAGCACTGACATACGATATTCTCAAGCGATATCTTGAATGGCAGGGGTATGAGACCAATCTCGTTAGCAATATAACTGACATAGATGACAAAATAATAAACCGCTCAGCAGAAGAAGGGGTTTCTGAATCAGAATTAGCTGCGACCTACACGTCCATATACATTGAGCAATTACGAGAGTTCGGGGTCAAAGACCCAGATGCAAGACCCCATGCAACTGAATACGTTGACCAAATGATAAAGATCATTGAGAAACTGGTAGCCAATGGCGTTGCATACGAAATTGCTGAAAGTGGTATTTATTTTGATGTCAGCAAGTTTGAGACATATGGGGCGTTAGTACAAAGAACTGCTGATGATCTTCGTGAAAGCGCACAAGCCCGTATCTCATCAGATGAACAAAAAAATGACCCTTTAGATTTCGCTCTATGGAAATCAGCAAAACCTGGAGAGCCTACATGGGAAAGTCCTTGGGGACCTGGACGACCGGGTTGGCATATTGAATGCGTCGCTATGTCGTTGGATCTCCTAGGAGATAATTTTGATATCCATGGAGGTGGGTCAGACCTTACGTTCCCCCATCATGAGAATGAAAGAGCAGAGTCTGAAGCTGCAGGACATACATTCGCCCGGCATTGGATGCATAGTGGAATGTTGAATGTAAGTGGTGAAAAAATGTCTAAATCGCTCGGAAATTTCCAAACACTTGGCGATGCCATGTCTCGTTACGGAGCGCGTCCTCTTCGGCTCGCCATGTTGCAGGCTCATTATCGATCGTTAATGGAACTCTCCGACGAAACAATGGCGGGTGCTTCTGGAGGAATAGCACGCATTGATGCTTTCTACAGAAGGATGCAAGGGAGCGGAATTACAGCTGGGACCGCCAGCAAAGAGATCCGAGATAGATTCACTCAAGCTATGGATACCGACCTAGGAACGCCTGACGCTTTAGGGGTAATTTTTGAAACGATTACTGCCGGTAATAGCGCCATTGATAATCAGGAATTTACAGTAGCCTCATCGTCATTAGCTGCCGTGACTGAGTTACTTGAAGTCCTTGGACTTTCTCAGGTTGAAAACAGCTTCGATGCCGAGATAGATGAACTCCTGTCAAATCGAGAAAAGGCCCGCGAAGAGAAAAATTTTGCCGAAGCTGACAGAATCAGAAATGAGCTTCAATCTAAAGGCATAGAAATTGAAGACACACCAAACGGTCCTCTTTGGAGACGCATTTGAGAGAAGACTACGTGGCCCTTCGAGCGATCTCATAGCAGGCCACGGCTGCTGTAGCAGCAACGTTGAGTGATTCAATTTCATTACGTAGCGGGATGGAAAGCGTCCCATGGCAAAACCTAAAAACCTCATCACTTATTCCGGATGATTCATTTCCCAAAACAAGAGCGATTCTTTCTGGTAAGTGAGCTTTGAAAATATTGTCGCCGGCCGAGCTGAGGGCGAATATTTCAAATCTTTCAACCCCTAACTGCTTAACTGCATTAGCAGCACTATCTACACGAAGAATCGGTGCCTTAAAAGCTGTACCTGCTGAAGCTTTAATCGCTACAGGATTAATCGATGCGGTACCTTTTTCAGGCACAATAATCCCGTCTATCCCTGCAGCGGTAGCTGATCGAAGAATCATGCCTAAATTGGCAGGATTATGGATTCCATCAAGAAGGAAAACAGCAGTCTTGTGGTTTCTCCCATTTCGTTGTAAAAGGAAATTTGACAATGACTGCATTCGTTGCGCACGAACATCAGCCGCTACGCCTTGATGTTGGCCGCTCTTAGTTAATGCTGCAATGCGATTCTCAGTAACAAGTTCTAGCTTTATGTCTTTCTCAGCCCCTATCTTCTTAATTTTCTGGATTATTTCTCCGGTGGCTTTTTTTGAAATATGTAACTGCGCTACGTCCTCACCGGAAATCAACGCTTCTAAAACAGGCTTTCGCCCATGTAACGTAATGAATTTATCTCGCAGTGACATATTCCTATGGTCTCACATTCTGGCAAGCCACCACATGTTACCAATCTGTTCTTGATGTATTCATTCGAGTAAATCTTCGTGTAACGTCAGAGTAAGCACAGCAGGGGTACCTTATGCCAAAGAACGACACGCTTCCTAAAAGCCTGAAAAAACGTGAACTCGTAAAAGCTGCTGTTGACCTGAAAGGCGTTCCAGAAGGTACATCAGGAACAATCATTCTTTCAAATGGCCTTGACTGGATTCGGTATTGGGTTTCATTTGAGAATGGTATTGAACTCGGTAGTCTTCACCGTGACAAATTGGTTCGTGCAAGTGAATGGGATGAATACCTAATCAAAAGAGACTTGATTGAAGAAGAAATTACGGAAACCAGCGAAGCTGCAGATACAGAAGATAGCTCGCAAGCTATTTCTGCCGGAGGCGGCGTAGAAGTAAATGGGGTTCTTGTACCACAACTCTTACTTGACCGTACTCAAGCAGCTCTAGAACGTTTTGGTGTGACTAGATAAATTATTGAGTCGGAACGACACCAAGCAGGTCAACCGTAAAGATAAGGGTCTCATTTGGGGCTATTAACCCATTTCCAGCTCCATTTTCCCCATAAGCGAGAGAAGGCGGAATTATGACAGTTCTTCTACCTCCTACATTCATGCCAATCATTCCCTGATCAAGGCCTTCTATAACATTTCCTGAACCAGAAATGAAACCGATGAGCTCTGATCGGCCACGATCCCATGATGAGTCAAATTGTTCTCCAGAAGATTGAGCCACACCAACATAGTGGATATAGACAACAGAACCTGCTGTGACGGTACTTCCTGTACCAAGAACAATATCTTCAAAAACTAAGCCATCTGGGCTTGACTCTACTGCCTCTATAGTCGGCTTATTAAGACTTTTCGGAACAGCTGCGAGAAGATCAACTGTGAATACTAACGTTTCATTTGGGCCAATAGATCCCGAGCCTGACCCGGTTTCTCCATAAGCTAAATCAGGTGGGATAGTAAGAGTCCTTCGTCCTCCTACCGCCATTCCTACAATTCCTTCATCCCATCCTTTTATAACTCTTCCTGCACCGAGTTCAAATGGGAATGGTTGCCCGCGGTCCCAAGAAGCATCAAATTGCAAGCCATTCGAGTACGAGACGCCAACATAATTCATTATTAAAAAATCCCCTGATGAAACTGGTGTCCCTTGACCTACGACGATGTCATCAATTTGAAGAGTTAACGGGGGTGATGAATCAGGGATCACAATAAGAGGTTTTATTTGGGTGTCGAGATTATCTACTTCCCCTGCTGGCGTTGGAGTTGGAGCTGCAGTCGGTATTGGCTGTCCGGCAGGCTCTATTGCTGACGTATCCTGTGTTTCGGTTGCCTCTTCGACACTTCCCCCACACGATGCAAGGACCATGAAAAAAAATATGGTAACTGTTATTCTCTTACATGATTTATTAAAGGCCACGTGTTTCCCCTTTTATTCTTTGAACCCCATTGATGGTAGTAGCGAATCGCGAAGATGCAGACGTAGAAGTTTGCCGGTAGGTTAAAATCTGATTCAGGAGAAACATGCATACCTCATCATTAGTGTTAATGGCGGCAGGGCTAGGCAGTAGGTTCGGCGGCGTGAAGCAACTCGCAGAAATAGGTCCCAATGGCGAAAGCCTCCTTGATTACATTATTCAGGATGCCCATTCTGTAGGTATTGAGCATGTGGTTGTAATTATCCGAAGCGAGATCGCTGATGTTATGAAGTCACACCTTTCAAGAATCCACGGCAATGAGGTAAAAATTGATTTCGCCTTTCAAGATCTTTCAGGGCCTCAGAGGAAGAAACCGTGGGGAACTGCGCACGCTGTCTTATCAGCAGCAGAATACATATCAAATCCGTTCATTCTGGCAAACGCTGATGATTATTATGGCGTTTCCTCTATAGCTAATGCCGCTAAGCAACTATCTAAGACCGGGCCGCTCTCTGGTGCACTCATTTCATTTGAATTAGCGAACACCTTATCCGAAACTGGTTCAGTTACTCGAGGAATATGCACAACAGATAGCGGCCGACTGCTCCACATTGAAGAAACAGAAGGTTTAGTTCTTATTGATGAGATCGGAGAAATACGGGATCAAAACGGCAGAGTGTTCAAGCCAACAACACCGGTTTCAATGAACTTATGGTGCTTCCATTCTTCAATCATAGATTTACTCAAGTCTCAATGGAAAGATTTTATTACTGAACACATCGAGTCCGAGACAGTAGAATGCCTTCTCCCTTCATGCATTGCCGAAATAATGCGGGTAGAAGGTTATCAAGTCCATGTAGCCCCAAGCTCAGAAACCTGGACTGGAATTACCAACCCTGAAGATCTTGGAAAGGTTCGAGAGAACATTAGAATTTTCCGGCACTGATGTCTATATAGAAAATCCCACGATTGTTCCAACCCCATCCTTAGGTTTTTCAACAAATACTTCCCCGCCATGTACCTTGATAATCTCTTGAACAATAGACAAGCCCAGCCCTGAACCAGGTAAATCCCGTGCCTCAACCGACCGGAAAAACCTATCAAAAAGATGTGGCCCATCTTTATCATCTATTCCTAGCCCAAAATCGCGAACCGACAATCTTCCGTCAACTACTGAAACAATTACTGTTGAATTTTCAGGACTAAATTTTATTGCATTGTCAATAAGNTTTGAGANNGCNCTATCAATGCCTGAACCCTGCACATACCTTATTGANTTNCCNGAGNAAGNAAGTTGAATGTTTCTCCCAGATCTTCTCTGGAACTTCTCNACAACATCCANAGCAATTTCAGATANGTCAATCTCAGCAAANTCTTCCTCTTCACGTGATTTNGCNGTNGCNAATTCAACAATTTCCTCCACNAGAAGACTTAANTCCTTGATCTCACTTTGCAAATCATNAATAATTGATGCTCGTTCATCTGCAGTTATCGTTTTNGNTCTTGAAAGAACCTCNATATTNGTTCGAAGGCTTGTTAATGGNGTTCTCAGTTCATGGCTAGCATCAGCGACNAANCTACNTTGTTGTTNACGNGATTNAGAAAGAGCTTGCAACATGACATTAAAACTGTTCGCCAANGCNCTGACTTCTANGTCTCCATCATCNAGATCAATATAGGCCTGCAGATCTTGTGTTTTCGCAACATGTTTAGCTGCTTTGGAAAGTCTGGTGATTGGTTTCGTGAGACGNGAAGCTAAACCCCATCCCAGAAGAATGCCTGCTGCTATCGCANCTAAACCAAGGAGAAGAAAACTTCTGACCATTCCNGANACAGCGGCGCGAACTTCGGACAAATCCCNNGCAANNTGCACTANTCCTCCANCTNGNAGNTGGCTGGAAATCATTCGATANTCANCCCCNTTGNTTTCAACAGTCCGTATNTTTNCNACTCGACTGCGCAGCGAACCATCTTTGCTTCCAGCAGCCAAACTGATATCTGAATCATTGANCGGCAATTTAAAGGGNTANCNAANTACTATNTCNCCTTTTGCACTGACTANTTGAGNAACAGANTCTGGTTCAGANAAGAGATCCGTTACGTTACGTAACCTAATTAAGTTCTGTTCCGCTTTGGTGCGTGCTTCTGGCCCCACACCAATATTNGCAACTCGNGTTTCTAGGAAATCATCAACGCCACTCACTAGGTTGTTTTCAGCCGAACGGANAGCNACAAATCCAGAAACTGTGACNATAAGGGNTATAAGAATTGTGAAAGCTAGCGTTAGTTGTGCTCGTAAACTCATTTTTGCCTCATNCAGTAGCCAACACCACGCACTGTATGGATTAACTTCTGAGAAGGTTCATTNTCTACTTTGCGNCNGAGATACCCGACATACACGTCTAGGGATTTGGANTTCGTTTCGAAGTTGTAANCCCAGATCTCGTCATAGATCATTTCACGCGTTAATACAATATTTTCGTTTCGCATTAATAGTTCCAAAAGGTNAAATTCAGTTTTTGTTANCTCAAGTTCGCGTCCGGCTCTTGTAACTCTTCTCGTCTGTAGATCAAGAGTAAGATNACCNATNACGTANTTNNTTNAANCTGNANCTACTTCTACTCTNCGAAGTAAAGCTCGTATTCGGGCAAGNAGTTCATCTAAAGCAAANGGTTTTANTAANTAATCGTCNGCTCCCGCATCTAGCCCAGAGACCCTGTCAGANATTTCATGTTTAGCTGTTAATACCAGAACTGGGGTTTTNTCACCTTGGCGACGTATNTGNCTACAGACTGATAACCCATCAAGTACTGGCATCATGACGTCAAGTAGGTANAGGTCGGGCTGNTTTNNAGCAGCTAGNTCTAAAGNCTTTTGNCCNTTTNCTGNNGTNGTGACTNCATATCCTTCAAGACGAAGTGCCCNTTCCAACGATTCACGGACAGCGGTGTCATCTTCAGCAANAAGGATGTGTTTGGGTGGTTCNATATTCACCTAATAATTCTGCGNNGAAAAATTGNTTATAGCCACTCTTTCCAAATGTTCTTACCTAATTCTTATAGAAGCGATNTCTCTGTTNANCTAGCGAAACCGGACCTCTTCNGGATATGGGAAGAATTCAGGAGATTCAATGTCCTCATGTTGTTTCTGCATTTCTATCCATGCNTCAGGNTCACATAGGTCTCCATGGATTTCATCAAATTCTTCTCGGACNACTTCGGGAAATCTNAAAAATTTCTTNAATTCTTCAGGGAATACATCGTTTGGNCCAACTGCAAACCATGGTTGGGAAGACATTTCGTCTTCNAAAGANCGTGCTTCGGGGATTGACCGGAACGTAACTTCTTGNAGCAGTGTTAGTTCGTCGTAATCATAGAAGACAACGCTCCCATGNCGAGTAACGCCAAAATTCTTCGTAAATAAATCTCCAGGGAAAATATTTGCTGCACATAAGTCCTTGATAGCGTGACCATAGTCAAGGGTCGCTGCTCNAATTAGATCATCTGGCATTTCATGTAAATATAAGTCAAGCGGGTAGACGCGTCGCTCTGTATANAGATGATGAATGATGACATCGGTGTCTGTGATTGTGATTGACCGAGAAGCTTCAAGAGCTAATTCTTCTAGGAGTTCTTCGCTGAAGCGCTCACGTGGGAANGCTAAATCTTCAAAGACTTGTGCGTCAACCATTCTTCCAACTCGGTCGTGAGCGAAGACCATTTTNTACTTATCCATCACTTGGGATCTTGAGATCTTCTTTGATGGTGGAAACGTATCTTTAATGACCTTGAAGACAACGCCGAAGGAAGGGAGAGTNAAAACNGTCATAACCATGCCAGGAATTCCACGCGCATTCTCGAATCGGTCCGTTGAGTTTGTGAGNTGNCGATAGATNGCTCGGAAAAGNCTTGTTTTNCCATGAGCGCTATATCCGATAGCGGTATANAGTTCTGCGACAGGTTTTAGAGGAATNAGAGACTTTACGAAGGCTACGATTGCTCCGGGTTCTTGAGTGTCAACATGAAAATAAGAACGTGTGAAGCCAAAAATTCGGCTNGTGAGATTCTCTGTGAGNAGAACAGCNTCACATATCACTCCTTGTTCAACTGAACGNAAAGGNATTATCAGNGGNGAAACACGAGTCAAATGGCGNATGCGGCCAACNAGATAGGCNCCTCNATTTCGATAGAAAATGGGTCGAAGGATATCTATTTCNACTGGCATCGTAGACTCCCAAGTTTCGGCAAGGTGTTTCTCTATCGCTGNTGCAATATTNTGTGAGTCTTTTTCAATATCTACCCAATTCGNTCCTAAGTTGAAAGCNGTTAATACCGCTTCAATCAATTTATTTGTTGTTGTTCTCAGCCGAAAGGTAAGTACCTCTCCTTGGCCAGGGTCAACTATCGGTAGNGCTATCCCGCCAAACCATCTGAATTCAAGGTCATCNTCAAAGCCGACCATTGTAAACAAACGCNTTGTAACCGAATTNAAGAAAGTTTCTGCCAATTCAGAATCTGACCTCCAAGCGATGGCCTGTGCAAACAGNTGNCGNGCAGCTACCCANATTTGCCTCTTCTCGTCTTCAGNTTTTCCCNTAAGTANAATAGAAATCTTTTCAACGCAACTATTGACGCTTTGTCTATGCAGNAAAAGACGGATTTGCGAGTTGATTTGGTGTTGGGAGAATTCCTGCAGNGCGAAATTCTCTTTAGCCCTTCGCGTTACTTCTNNAAATTCAGAACGATATGTATCNAATGATTCAGCNACACATACCCCTATTTCTTGNGCTTTATCGGTATCTATNTTGCCAGCGACTGTAAGTTCTTCTTGATTAAGNTCTTGTAAAGANATTCCATCTTTAGAGTTCTGANTTCTAGCTCTTCTCCTAAGCCAACTNGGAGACAAAGCAGATGGGATATCNATCCCGTGNTGTTTCAANAATTCACTATCAGTAAGTATGTCAATTGTTTGTCCGGTTGCTACNACTTCGCCCCGNTNAAGAAGAANCACTTTTNGGCAGGTTTCTATCGCTACCGTGATATCTGCAGTGAANANCAGAAGGGCTTCTTCACGNTTNGCAAGTGCATCCACGAGAGAATCTGCNGCTCGAGTNTCGAGCATNGCNGAAGGAGCATCAAGCAATAGAATAGGTGGCTTATTNTCTAATTGTGCCGCTAAAGAGACTCNATATAGTTCNCCTCCGCTCAGTCTTCCTATCCGACGGTTCAAGATCTCATCGTCAAGATTGACATTTGTAATTGTTTTCTTTGGGTCGCCTCCGCAAATCGCTTGAAGAACTGAGGCAACGGTCTCATCATTATTAAATCTTCGTAAGTCCGTGGCTGTCCCTATATCTTCAGGGCGATTACAGGTTCCTGAGATTTCACCACTAGTTTGCATCAAACGACCAGAGATAATCTTAGCGAGCGTGCTTTTCCCGCTTCCGTTACCGCCCACAATCGCTATCCTGTCACCCTTATTTACCGAAAGGTTAATATTTCGCAGGACCATTCCATCAGAATGACTAAAGTTGACATTTTTAAGGGAAAGCAAGGAATCATCCACATGTAGATACTGCCCGAATTTCTTACAGTTATTTGGTTCCTAACCATTTTTTCTTTGTGTTTGTTTCATTAATATGAAAACCAAAGCAAGATTATGGCTCTAACTTGCGTATTTGTTCACCGCCAACAAGACTAAGTCCAAATGATTTATCCAGTGAATCTGGAATAAGAAAGGGTCTTTGCATGTTTAAGTCCAAATTTATGAAATTACTGGTTGCATTAGTGACCATAGCTATGTTCGCTACTGCCTGTGGCGGTGGCGACGATGATAGTTCGTCTTCATCATCTGATTCATCTGCCACATCTTCGGAAGCTACTGAGTCTTCTTCGGAGAGTAGCAGCGACAGCGAAGAAGAAGCTCCTGAAGAAGAAGCTGAAGAAGAAGCTGAAGAAGAAGCTCCTGAAGAAGAAGCTGAAGAAGAAGCTGAAGAAGAAGCTCCTGAGCCAGAACCAGAACCAGAACCTGTCTCTGGTGGTGTTCTACGCTGGGGCCTTGAAGCAGACGTCGATGGGATAAACCCCACAGCATCTGCCCTTTCTGCTCCTGGATTAACAATGGCACAAATGGTCTTCGATTCGCTTATCGTCTACACCGACAGCGCTCCCTTCTGGGCATGTTTCCTGTGTGAGTCAATGACGGCTAGTGAGGATCTGACCACGTGGACCATGACGCTACGGTCAGGAATTTCATTCCATGATGGAACTCCATTAAATTCTGAAGCGATTCAAGTGAACTTTGAAGCGCAAAGAGGCGACGCGCTGGTTGGGTTAGCGGTCAAACCGTTCTACCCCGCCGAAAATGCGACCACAATCGTTGATGATCTTACAATATCGTTTAACCTTCTTGACCCTGATGCCTGGTTCCCAACATCTCTTACGGGACAACTTGGGTACATTGGATCACCTACTTGGCTTACTGCTGCGTTGGAAGATCCCACCTTGGATCAACAACCTGTTGGTACAGGACCATTTGTCTTTGACTCTCGAAATGAAGATTCAATCACTCGTTTCGTTCGAAATGAGAACTGGTGGAATGGGACCGCTTACCTAGATGCAATTGAATTCCTCCCTGTAACCGATCCAGCTACTCGTACTTCTCTACTCCTGGAGGGAGAACTTGATGGACTAGCGACAACTGACGTTGAATCTATATTGAGAATGGTTGATGACGGAAAGATCCAAAATTACCTTGATGATGATGGGGAAGAATCATTTGCTCTGATCAATTCAGCTAAGGCACCATTTGATGATATTCGTGCCCGTCAGGCCATAACGCACGCTACGCCTCGGGAAAATTACAATCTTTTGATCAACTTGGGTGAAACACGAACAGCGGATCAAGTCTTTACACCAGAAAGCCCCTACTACAACCCAGATGTCGTCCAATTGTCCGATAGGCCTGACCTTGCTGGACCTCTGGTTGAATCATATTGTGCGGATAACCCAGGCAATTGCTCTGATGGAAAGATCAACATGGAATACCAGTTCTCTGGTCCTTCCGTTGTGGGTACACGGATTTCAGAACTCCTTGTCGAAGGATGGGAACCTTTCTTTAATGTAACTATTGACGAACTTCCACAGGATGCGCATATCCAACAGGTAGCGATCGGACTCTACAATATTTCTGGTTGGAGACAATTTGGTCAGCGAGAATTCACACGTGACAAAGTCTGGCTCCTTTGTAGGACCGTTGGAGGCATCTCTCTCAACTGGCCAAGGTACTGTGACGATGATCGCGACCAACTCATCTTCACTGCAGAACAGACCACTGATGAAAGCGTGAGAGCAGAAGCGTTCAAAGAACTATCAGCGATGATCAATGAGCAATACCTCTACATTTTCTACAACCACACCTTGTGGGATATGGCCCTCGCTGACAATGTCAATGGCCTCTGCGATAAGACAAGCCCAGATGGGGTTGAGATCATCTGTATCACTAATGGTCGAACTTGGTTTGACACTGTTTGGCTGTCTGAATAAATCAACTTATTCTGTTCAAGAACTCTGCGTGCTCACATGCGGGCACGCAGAGTTCTTTATTTACTTGCCAATATAAATTCTGAACTTGTTATGATCTAAGAACGCGCAGATCGGGGGTGCATTTTGAGAAGAGCTATGAAACGACTCTTAGGATTAGGGCTCCTTTTGACAGTCATTTCTATGATCACTTTCGCTGCCATGAATTTTCTCGGTGACCCTCTTTTCAATATTCTCGGACCAGTAGCTGAAGACGTTGACAACCCTGACAGCATAAAACTCATAGAAGAAGCTAAAGAACAGTATTACTTAGACAAATCTCTTCCTGAACGCTACGCCCGATGGGCGGGTGATTTCATCACTGGTGATTTTGGTGTCCGCTTTAGCGCAACTGGGCAACCTCCCGTAACCGATCTTATAAAAGAGCGCTTCCCGAGGACATTGCAACTGATGATCATGGCACAACTTATTGCTGTTGGGCTTGCCATTCCATGGGCGGTTATTGCTGCCTCGCGCGCTAACTCAAAAACCGATAAAGCTTCAACCGTTACCGCTTTTGCTTTTGTTTCCCTTCCGAATTTTGCGCTAGCGATAATCCTTTTTTATATATTCTCTATTCGGTTGGACTGGACGCCCGACGTGTATTCGGCTACCGATCCCTTTTGGGGATTGACCCATGATCACCAATTAATGCAAATGCTCCTCCCAGCCTTGACCTTGGGCATGGGGGCTGCTGCTGGTTATCAGAGGCTCCTACGCACGGATTTGATTACCACACTCCAACAAGACTTCATCCTCATGGCAAGATCTAAAGGCGTGCCACGCAGGAAAGTCCTCTATAAACACGCCCTCCGCCCTTCCTTATTCTCACTAATTACGCTCTTAGCCATCAATATCGGTTTCCTGATAGGTGGAGCTCTGGTCGTTGAAACTTTCTTCCGCATTCCGGGCCTAGGAACTGCGGTTGTAGAAGCGGTGTTGCGTGAAGATTTCCCTGTGGTACTTGCCATCGTAATGATCGTTGCGACAGCTTTCCTAGTCTTCAATTACCTTGCAGACCTGCTTTATGGAGTAATTGATCCACGTGTGCGCGAAACAGAAAAATATAAAACTAGCTCTTGGATTTCTTTCTTCAGCTCTAGGAAACGTCGGGTAGAACCAGCGACTGAGACAGTTGAGGCGCCCGCATGACTACTTTCGATGATGAAACTCAAGACATGAGCGAGCCTCTTTCAGAATACTCAACTGAGATGCCACCCTCTGATTCTTCTTTGGCGGCAGAAGTGGCCCCAAAGAAGAAACTTGGGTTTGGGTTCTGGTTGTCAGCCTTTTGGGTTCTCTTGATTACCCTTTTAGCAGTCCTAGCACCAATCCTCCCGATCAAAGACCCTACTGAAAATTATATTATTACTGAAACAACTGAGAATCTCCGAGGTGACCTTGTTGAGAAACCTGTCCAACCACCGTACTCTCTTGATGGGAATCATTGGATGGGAACTGACAAGGATGCTAGAGATATGCTGAGCAGGACCATCTTTGGGGCTCGAATCTCACTAGCGGTGGGATTCATTACCGCCATATTTGGTTTGGTTGTTGGAGGGGCGCTCGGAATGTTTGCAGGATATTTCAAGGGTTGGGTAGATAGAATTATCAGTTCTGTTTTCATTGTCAGCCTCTCATTCCCAGGTCTCATTCTCGCTATTCTCGTAGTCGCGTTACTTAACCGTTCTCTGTGGACTATTTCCATCACTATTGGAATATTGGCTGTTGCACCTGTAGGCCGTTTAGCCCGCGCTCAGACTATTACTTTTGCCGAAAGGGAATTCGTGATCGCAGCAGAAACGCTTGGAGCGAAACGTTCCCGCATAATTCTTCGCGAGATGCTCCCTAACGTCCTCATCCCCATGGCTACTCTTTCCATGCTTGTCGTAGCTATTGCAATTGTCGCTGAGGGAGCTCTTGCTTTCCTAGGACTGTCAGTTCAAAAATCGGCGACCTGGGGTAAGTTGATTCTGACCGGATCAGATATCAACTCGCTTGAAAGCGCACCTTGGATTGCGTTTGGACCGATTATCTTTCTTTTCTTCACTGTCGCTTCGCTCAACTACATGAGTGATCGACTGCGAGACTTCTTCGATGTTAGAGAGGTTTATGACTTATATGACTGAAGCTGATGAACCTCTACTGACCCTTGATGACTACCGAATTGGGTTCAAAACAGAACGTGGACTTGCCAAAGCCGTTGATGGAGTCTCCCTCACTCTCAAACGCGGCCAAACACTGGGGATCGTCGGCGAATCTGGCTCAGGGAAAACCGTTCTCAATCGGGGCGTGATGGGACTACTCGCCGCGAGAAACACGATAGAAAGTGGTTCTGCAAAATTTAATGGGCAGGAACTCGTTGGAGAAAATCGCCAATCATTCTGGGGAACCAAAATGGCGATGATTTTTCAGGACCCAATGACATCGCTCAATCCCGTCATGAAAGTCGGTAATCAGGTTATGGAACCCCTCAGACAACATCAGGGACTTTCAAAATCAGAGGCAAAGCAACGCGTTGCTGAAATTTTCACTCTGGTTGGCATCCCCGAACCTACTAAACGACTCAATCAGTACCCCCACGAACTCTCTGGAGGAATGCGGCAACGCGTGATGATCTCAATTGCACTAGCCATAGAACCTGACCTCCTGATCGCTGACGAACCGACAACTTCACTTGATGTAACCGTGCAAAAATATATCCTAGATCTGCTTACCCGTGTACAAAAAGAACAAGGGATGTCCATGGTCCTAATTACGCATGATCTCGGAGTTGCTCGAGGGCGAGCTGATGAGATCCTTGTCATGTACGGAGGGCATGTAATGGAACATGCCCCAACCGAAGAGTTATTCAAAAACATGTTACACCCGTATACGGAGGCGCTATTTTCATCAATACCCCATCTGCATCACAAAAAACACACCCGACTGAACCCGATTCCAGGAACCCCCCCAGATATTGTTGATCCCCCAATCGGATGCAGGTTCGCCCCGCGTTGCACATACGCACAAGAAAAATGTTTAACCGAAACCCCCCCTATGACCCATGACGGTGACCACCGATTCGCCTGCTACTTTCCTACAAAGACCCCGAAAGGGCAAGAAGCACTGGAGAAAAATCAGAAACGTGGACATACCGCCACTGGCTTACAAATTCGGAAAGGTAAGGTGGCCTGATGGCAGGTTCAGGCACAGCACACTTGCGAACAGGGGATCCAAATATTCTTCTTTCAGTACAAGATCTTGTTGTTGAGTTCCCCGTAGGTCGCAACACGAAAGTTCACGCTGTCACTAACTTAAGTTTTGATATAGCTGAAGGCGAAACCCTAGGAATTGTCGGAGAATCTGGTTGCGGAAAGTCCACTACTGCTAGGGCCGTGATCCAACTACCTAAGCCAGCATCTGGGTCCGTTGAATTTAACGGAGTTGACATCACCACACTAAAAGGCGAAGATTTACGAAACATTCGCCCAAATATCCAAATGATCTTTCAGGATCCTATTAGTTCCTTGAACCCGCGGAGATCTGTTTTCGATATCGTTAGTGAAGGCATCAGTATTTGGAATAAATCCAACGAAGATTTAACTGAAGATCGTGTCGTTGAAATTATTAAGGATGTGGGGCTAGATGTTGAAGAGGCATTAACGAAACGTCCGCATGAGTATTCTGGTGGTCAATGTCAGCGCATTTCTATTGCCCGAGCGCTAATCCTTGATCCTAAAATAATCATTTGCGACGAGCCAGTTTCCGCTTTGGATGTGTCTGTACAGGCGCGTATTCTGAACATGCTTGAAGACATGAAAAACCGGTATGGGCTGACTCTACTTTTTATCAGTCATGATCTATCTGTCGTAAAAAACGTTAGCGATCGAGTTGCCGTAATGTATTTAGGAAAGCTCTGCGAAATAGGAGATGGAGACCTACTTTACGAAGAACCTGCTCACCCCTACACTCGACTCTTACTCGCAGCTATTCCCGACCCCAACAATAAGCACAGTGGGAATCAAGATATCCTGGAAGGTGAACTCCCCTCTCCTATTAATCCTCCGAGCGGTTGCCGTTTCCGTACTCGTTGTCCCAGAGCAACTGAGAAGTGCGCCGAGGAAGAACCTACAATCAGGCAAATTAACGATCAGGATCATTGGGTTGCTTGCCACTTCCCTCACCTTGATGACAATGAAGAACTTGCCTCTTCAGATGAGATTCTTTGGCCCCCAGCAGATTAATTTAAAGTAATTGAGCTAACTGGGAAACAGTCTCTTTGTGTGACCCTTGAGGACCGTAAACTGCCGCGACAACTTGTGTAGCTCCAGCTTCAACATACTTCTCTAACCCTTCAGCAACTTCTTCAAAACTTCCACTTAATGCTATATCCCATGAGTTCTCAAGACCTTCTCTATCAAGCATTGCCCTATAGGAGGGGAGATCTCCGTAAAAGCCGAAATCTCTTCTCGCTGATTCTTCAGCCGCTTCCTTGTCAGAAGTAATACAGACTGGGACAGCAGTAATGATTTGCGGGGGTGGCCTTTCAGCTGACTCGGCGGCTTCATTAATGACTGGGGAAACATGCGTACGGATTGTTTCAGGACCGGTCATCCACGTCGAAGTTCCATCAGCAGTTTTACCAACTAACTTAAGCATTTGTGGCCCTAACGCTGCGACAAGAACTGGAGGAGGATCTGCTGGCACGTCTATGCCTCCTCGACTTGTAAGGTGCTTCCCGCCATGAGAAATCACTCCATCATGGAGAAGTGCCATAAGTATTTTCAAATAGTCACCCATATGACCTACCGGACCATCAAATGAAATGCCCCACATCCCTTCTACAACTGGCTTATGAGAAAGACCTATACCTAAATCCAAACGCCCCCCTGAAACCTGATTTACTGTTAATGCTTGCTGTGCAAGCATCATTGGATGCCGAGGGTACGTTGGAACTACCGATGTTCCTAAACGAATTTTGTCAACAGATCCAGCTATGACAGCGAGTGCAGTCAATGCATCTAGATTAAAAACTTGTGGCGTCCAAAAAGTTCCGTATCCGAGGCTGTTTGCAGTTTCTACTTGTTCTCTAAGTTCTGCAACAGTTTTCGCTGAACCGAAAATTCCTAATTCCATCTTGTCACCCTCCTAAGGCCTTTTTCTTACTACTCGTATATAACAATCAAACATATAGATATATTCCGTTCATGCCCCTCGGACTCATAAGGAATCTTCTAATTTGAGCTTGTCTCGCAGTTCGCGTTTAAGAAATTTTCCGCTCGCATTTCGTGGAAGTGGGCTTTGCGTAAACCAGACATATCTAGGAATCTTATATTTCGCTATACGGTTTTCTAGAAATGATCTGAGCTCGCTCACCGTCAACGTCTCTTCATTCTTTAAGTAAATAGCAGCTCCTACTTCTTCCCCTAAACGGTCATCAGGAACACCGAAAACAGAAACTTCACTAACTGCATTATGTTCAAAAATTGCAGTTTCAACCTCCGCGCAAAAAACGTTCTCTCCCCCTCGAAGAACCATGTCTTTCTTACGATCAACAATGTAAATAAAACCCTCTGCGTCAATTCTCGCTATATCACCTGTATGTAACCAACCGTTGGTAATGGTTTCAGATGTTTCTTTAGGACGATTTAAATATCCTCTTATCACTTGGGATCCACGAACCCATAACTCGCCTAACTCTCCAGTTGCAACAGGATTTCCTTCATCGTCAAAACATTGTGCCTCAAAACAAGGCATAGCTGGCCCCGCGCTTTCAGGCTTATCTAAGAAAAAATCTGCCGCAATAGCCGTAATTATTCCACTCGTCTCAGTCATTCCATAACCGGTACTCGGCCGTGCAGAAGCAACTGTATTCTCTATCTTTTCAACAAGATCTGGCTGAAGTTGCGCTCCACCACCACCAACAGATTTCAACGATGACGTATCTGTTGATGAAAAATTCGGATGAGAGATCAATTCTCTTGACATCACTGGCACACCGCTCAATGCTGTAATCTCTTCAGATTCAACAAGCATTAATGCTTCACCAGGGTCCCACTTATACATATGAACAAGTTTCCCACCGGCCATCGTCATTGAGTGCGCAACACAATTATTAGCTGTGACGTGAAACAACGGAGTTATGATAAGCGCTGCTGCTCGTTCAGATATTTTTTCACGAGGATCATTATCTTCATCTCTATTCACTAGTGACGTGGCTTTCGCTTGAACAATGTTGGCGAAAGCGAGACTCATTGCGTTAGCTACACAACCACGATGAGTTAACCGTGCACCTTTCGGTCTTCCGGTAGTCCCAGACGTATAGAAAATGCACGCATCAGAGTCCGGAAGCACTTCTACTTCTGGTAGCTCAGTTTGTCCAGATACGAGCGTTTCCCAATGCGTGACTTGAGAATCATTGCCTTCAGACCGTACAGCAATAACATGCAGTGATTGAACTACCTCTGGAAGCATAAGCAGTTGATCTAGACGTTCTTCATCTACGATGATCATCTTTGGCGTTGCATCCTCAATCGCGTATTCCAATTCAGGCGTTGCCCACCAAGCATTCATCCCAACACATGTCACTCCGATACTGACACATGCCCAATAAGCAACCATCCATTCGGGATAGTTGCGCATTGCAATCGCTACCCTGTCGCCAGGTACAACCCCATGCTCTAAAAACCAATTTGCTACATTTGCGACCTGCTGGTGAGCATCAAAATAGGTTAAGCGCTCATTTTCATACACTAGATAATCGCGTTCGCCAAAACGCAGGCTACCAAGCCAAAATTCGCGCAGAGAAGGAACTTGATTTTTGTACGAAAGGATAGAATTCCCCTCAAAAATTACTTCTTCTAATTCAAATTGGGCACCATGAGCGGTGAGTTCCTCCCATGCCTGCCTTAACTCTTGATACACACTTTCCCCACACGTCGTTGTTCAAATCTAGGCTAGGTGAGATTTTGATCTGCTCACAACTGTGGGGAAGGTATCTTTGAATATGTTGACAGGAAGAGTTTAGGTTGCCTTTCCGTTAGAATAAATTCGATTAGATCTACAAGGAGTTTCAGTGGGAACAGAAGAAAGTTCGAATGGCAATCCGCAAGAGATGTGGCAATTAGAGTACAACAAGGCCAAATTGAGAGACATCCCATTTGAAACAATGTCTGGGGTCCCTGTTGACCCCGTTTATGGCGATGACCTTTTCCCCGGGCAATACCCCTATACCAGAGGGATATACCCTTCCATGTACCGATCAAGGTTATGGACTATGAGGATGTTCGCTGGATTTGGAACTGCTGAAGACACAAACCTCCGATTTAAAGAACTACTAAGAAACGGAGGGACTGGACTGTCAACTGCTTTTGATATGCCCACGCTTATGGGTCGGGACTCTGACAGCGAATGGTCACTTGGGGAAGTCGGAAGAGCCGGCGTAGCCATTGACACGCTCTCAGACATGGAAGATCTCTTCGCAGATATTGACCTATCCAAAGTTTCCACTTCAATGACCATCAACGGTCCGGCTGCGACTTTACTGGCCATGTACGTCGCTGTTGCTGAGCAAAATAATGTTGCACCCGATGAACTTGCTGGGACTATCCAAAACGATATTTTGAAAGAGTATCAAGCTCAAAAAGAATACATTTACCCTCCTCGACCCTCCATGAGAATCATTACCGACATGGTGAAATACACAACTAATGAAATGCCCAAATGGCATCCAATTTCTATCTCCGGATACCACATTCGTGAAGCAGGAAGTACAGCAGCACAAGAACTCGCCTTTACCTTAGCTAATGGGTTCGCCTACGTTGAAGCTGCAATCGCTGCAGGTCAAAACGTTGATGATTTTGGACGACGATTAAGCTTCTTTTTCAATAGTCATAGTGACTTCTTTGAAGAGATCGGGAAGTTTCGGGCAGCAAGAAGAATCTGGGCCCGCTGGATGAAAGAGCGTTACGGAGCAACCGATGAACGCGCTATGTTCTGCAGGTTCCACACACAAACAGCAGGCGTATCTTTAACAGCACAGCAGCCTGAAATAAATATAGCTAGAGTCGGAATCCAAGCTCTCGCCGCAGCTCTTGGAGGTACTCAGTCTTTGCACACTGATAGCTTTGATGAGGCACTTGCCCTCCCAACTGAAGATGCAGCTCGTATTGCCTTAAGAACTCAACAGATCGTGGCACATGAAACTGGTGTCGCAAATGTAGCTGACCCTTTGGGTGGAGCCCCCTACGTTGAATGGATGACAGACGAAATGGAAAGGCAAGCTGAAGCTATCTTTGCTCATCTTGAAGAAATAGGCGATGGCTCTATTCTTGAAGGAACTTTTGCTGGCATAGAAAATGGATACTTTGTTGGAGAAATCGCTGATGCAGCTTACAGGTTTGAGCGCGAAGTCAATGCTGGCAGACGAATCATAGTTGGCGTAAATGACTTCACCGAAGGAGATAATCCAGAAGATCGAAACCTTCTACGAATCGGAGCAGAAACTGAGGAATACCAACTGAAAAGACTAGAAGACATTAAATCGCAGCGAAATCAAGATCAAGTTGATGCTGCTTTAAGAGTCATAGCAGAAGTAGCTTCAGATGCGACAAGGAATCTTATGCCAGCGATCATTGATGCCGTAAAAACTTACGCAACGGAAGAAGAAATCTCCGCTGCTATGGAGTCAGTCTTCGGGACATACGTTGAAAGGGCAATAGTTTGATCTTTCAAAAACCACAAAGGAGTGCCATCTAAATGAGCGACCAGCAATACAGAGTAATTCTTGCCAAATTAGGACTAGATGGCCATGATAGGGGGATCAAGGTAGTCGCTCGCATCCTTCGTGACGCAGGGATGGAAGTAATTTATTTGGGTCTGCGCCAAACCACGGGCAGTATAATCGCAGCTGCTGAAGAAGAAGATGCGGATGCTATCGGATTGTCTATGCACAATGCTGGGCACCTCACTCTTGGCCCAAAAATGACTGCGTCTCTGAATGACGCAAGGTTAGATATTCCACTAATAATAGGAGGAATAGTCCCAGATGAAGATATAGAAGAACTACTTGAATCTGGTGTTGCTGCCGTATTGGGACCAGGTGCTTCAGCTGAGGAGGTAGTTTCAACTGTCCGCGATGCCATCTCGGCTCGAGATGAAACGTGAAATCTTCTAAAGAAACTATCCCCCAGCTTTTTGAAGCTGCGTTATCTGGTGAAAGACGGAGCTTAGGGAAACTCTTAACTCTTGTAGAAAGAGGCGGAGAAACAGCCGATGATGTTGCCGGACTCGCTCACCGAAAAGCTGGGAACACACATGTGATAGGCATTACCGGAGCCCCAGGATCAGGAAAATCCACGCTAACGGGAAGGTTGCTAGAATTATTCTCACAAACTGGTCACAACTCAGCAGTTCTTGCGGTTGACCCTTCTTCCCCACTCACGGGAGGAGCTATCCTTGGTGACCGAATCAGAATGGATGACCTTACCGACGAAAATTCCTTTATCCGTTCGATGGCAACACGAGGCCATTCAGGAGGTTTAGCTTTAGCAGTTCCAGCAGCGATTCAACTCTTTGATGCAGTCGGCTATAAGCCTGTAATTATTGAAACAGTCGGTGTAGGTCAGGTTGAAGTAGATGTGGCCGGTGCAGCTGATACAACCGTCGTGGTTGTAACACCAGGCATGGGAGACGCAGTTCAAGCAAATAAAGCAGGACTCCTAGAAGTTGCAGACATCTTTGTTGTAAATAAGTCGGACAGGCCCGGAGCTAACGATGCAAGAAGAGATTTAGATCTAATGCTTGACCTCGGACATATTTCCGGCCTTGAGGAGAAAACCGGATACCGGCCCCCTATTATCATGGCGAATTCTTTAGAAGGAACCGGGTCCCAAGAAATTATAGAAGCAATAGAAAATCATGCTAACCACCTAAAAAGTTCAGGATCAATTAAAGTTCGGCAGGATCAGAGGACCTTGATGGAAATACAGAACCGTGTAGAGCTACTAATTGGTACAACCGCCAAAGAAACCCTGTCTACCGAATTCGGGAAAGCGATGATTAACGCTGTCCTTAATAGAGAGACATCTCCAGCACAAGCAGCAAAATCAATTGTGAATTCTCTACTTAACGATTAAGGCTATCTAGTCATCATCCACAGAGGTGATTCTTCCACCTGAACGGACGACAACGGATAATTCGGACCCATCTTCAAATTCCAAAACTACTTTTCTGTGATTTAGGCCCCAGACCAGATAATCCGAACCTCGTATTTGGCCCTTCCAAGATCCGCTAGTTAAAGCTTCTCCTTTATCTATTGACAGAGAGAAATAACCAAGGAACTTACCAGAGTCAAATACCTTCACATCATGAAAACTATTACCTATTGATTCATAGTTCACTTACAACACCGGTCTCTACGAAATTAAATAAGTTCATCACCTCATACTAATCTGTGAAAAGAGTTCGAGTTCTTTTGACCCAAGACTATGAATCTTAATAAATTATTGTTTCAACGAGTCGGGCTAGGATTCGTGTGGGTAGCATCATGAAAGAACTATGCTCAATTTATTAGTTCCAGAAAGGGATCTATGAGTGAATACTCTCCTCCATTAGATGATATGAAATTCTCCCTTAAAGAGGTAGTTGACGTTTCCTCTCTAGCTAGCTTCCCTCTTTTTGCTGATATCGGTCTTGAGTCCCTTGATGATATCCTCGACGAAGCGGGTCGATTCTTTAATGAAGTTATTTCACCTACAAATAGAGCTGGAGATCTGGAAGGAAGCACATTAAATCAGGATGGAACAGTCTCCACCCCAACAGGGTTCAAAGAAGCTTACGCACAGTACGTTGATGCCGGTTGGGGTGCTATCAGTTTTGATCCTGAATATGGTGGCGGAGGGTTCCCATGGCTGGTAGGAATTGCTGTAACCGAAATGCTTACAGCTGCCAACATGGCTCTATCGTTGAATCCAATGTTGACTCAAGGTTCTATCCATGCGCTCTCTGCACATGGAGACCAGAGCCAGAAGCTTACATGGTTGCCTAAATTAATTACCGGCGAGTGGGCTGGGACTATGAACCTAACCGAACCGCAGGCTGGATCAGATGTTGGAGCTCTTACAACGAAAGCGGAACTGCAGCAAGACGGGACTTATCTGATTAGCGGACAAAAAATATACATTACTTGGGGCGAACATGATCTCACAGAAAATATTATTCACTTAGTTTTAGCAAGGACACCAGGTGCCCCTCCTGGCACAAAAGGGATCAGTCTTTTTATCGTCCCAAAATTTATTGTGAACGATGACGGAAGTTTGGGCGAAGAGAATGACGTGAAATGCTTATCAATAGAGCACAAACTTGGTATCCATGCTTCACCAACTTGCGTTTTGCAATTTGGAGATAATGGAGGAGCCAGAGGCTATCTCGTCGGAGATGAAAACTCTGGCATGCGTTACATGTTCACAATGATGAACCAGGCGCGTCTTGCCGTTGGGCTAGAAGGACTCGCCGTTGCTGATCGCTCATACCAGCAAGCTTTAGAATACGCTTTAGAAAGACGCCAAGGAAGACGTGCTAATACTCCGAACGGAGAATCAGCATTAATAATTGAACATCCTGATGTGAAACGGATGCTGATGACAATGAAGGCCAACATTGAAGCTATGCGTTGCTTAATTTACCTTAACGCAAAAGCAATTGACACTGCCCACAACCATCCAGACGAATCCGAAAGAGAGCAAGGGAAAGAGTTAACTGATCTCCTTACCCCCCTTTCAAAAGGATGGTGTACAGATCTTGGAAATGAGATGACTAGTTTAGGAATTCAGATACATGGTGGAATGGGATTTGTTGAAGAAACTGGAGCAGCTCAACACTACCGTGATATACGAATCGCAGGAATTTACGAAGGCACTAACGGAATCCAAGCAATTGATCTTGTAGGTCGGAAATTAGGTATGCGCAATGGTGAAGTCGTATCTGAGCTACTTAATCAAATTGATGAGACTATAACAACTCTCATGGAGAATGACCTGCAGGAAATTGGGAAACCATTAAAAGAGGCAAACGAAAGCCTCAAATCAGCTAGTGAATGGCTTTTACAAAACGGAGGCGGAAGCACCGACGACGGCCTAAGCGGTGCAACTCCTTACTTACGGATGTTTGGAACAACGGTGGGAGGTTGGCTTTTAGCGAAATCAGCCATTAAAGCCCAGGAATTACTTGATGAGAATACTGAAAATGAAGATTTCCTAAATGCAAAAATTGAAACTGCTAAATTCTTCAGCCAACAGTTATTACCACAAGTAAACGGACTGCTGTCTTCAGCGACAAGTGGATCAAGTTCACTTTATGCGATTGACCATGAAACCCTAAGGAGATAATCATGGAAAGACTGGAAGAAATCACTGTTCTCTCTCAAGAAACAAGCACTGTGCTTGGGTCTTGGATAGATAATGAACCTTACGTAACCCCAAAAGAACTTGAGAAAATCCTTGGATGGAAAGTCAAACCTGAAGGGCTCTGCAAAAACGATGCGTGCATCCCTATCGGAGACAACGTTCGCTTAGGTGAGGACGACTCTTTAAACCTTAGAGAGGCCGCTACCCTCGTTGGCCATCCAAGTCTTTCCGCACCAGAGGTTGGCATGGTAGCAATTGGCCAAGCACACGATATTCGATCAAAAGCATTGAAAGACCGTGTTGCCCCGAACTTCACGCTTTCAGATATCTCTGGAGTTGATCGGTCCATGTCTGACTGGGTAGGGAAAAAACGTCTCCTTGTCGCGTTTTCTAGTTGGTGAGGG
>PAQG01000018.1 GCA_002709645.1 Acidimicrobiaceae bacterium | reverse complement strand
TTGCGGTATCTGCTTTATTAACAATGACAGATGAGCCAATATAGGTTGCCCCCATTTGATTGGCGAACTGTTTTGCTACACGAATCGTATTCCCAGTCGTAGCCCAATCATCCACAACTAAAACTCGGTCAGTTTCATCAATATCAAATGATCGAGCAAGAAAGCTAATCTTTTCACCAGTCCATGTTTCATCAGACGTAATGGTTGTGTCAGCACCGGGATGGTTTCTCCCATCTTTACGGACAAGCACCAACCCTGCCTTCAAACATGTCGCCACGAGAGCCCCCAGCACGGGCCCTCTTGCTTCTGGAGCAATGACTTTCGTAATTCCCTCATCGTGAAAAGGGCTTGCCATTGCAGCCCCTAAGTTTTGAAGAATGTAAGGATCTCTGAGCAAACCAGCCACATCAGGATGATCGTTTACCAAAGGAAAATTCTTGGTAAGAAAGGAGCAGAATGCTAGGTGGTCGCTTTTGTCCATAAGTGCATCCTACAAATCATTACTTACCCAACACGCTATGGGTAAATCAATTCATTTCTGAATAAAAACCGGAAAGATGTGAATGCACGAGATAATGAAGGGTATGAATCCGAAAACCGTTTATGTCGCCGGACCTCTTTTTGATGAAGGGGAACGCTGGTGGATTGAACAAATTGACCAAACAATCACTGAACTAGGATTCAACACGTTTCTACCGCATCGCGACAACCCCGAAAAGACTCCCGAAACTGTGCAAACAATTTTTGAAAACAATCGTGACGCAATCCGCATGTCACACCTCGTCGTCGCAAACCTCAACGGAATCACCACCGATGATGGGACAGCGTGGGAACTCGGATACGCAGCGGCACTACAAAAACCTTCCATAGGGGTCTTTACTGATTGGCGAACACGCTTTGAGGGAGAAGAAGTCGTCAATCTGATGATTTCACGTTCATTAGACACCATCGTTCAGTCCCTTGACGAACTTGTCTCAGTTCTTAGCAGAGACTATTCGGAGGGGAAGTAAGGTCCATGGAATTACTCGCCCCAAATATTCAGCATTACCACTGGGGGGACTACTCATTCATCCCCGAACTCCAAGGACGACGAAAAGGAGATCAACCCGAGGCTGAACTCTGGATGGGAGCCCACCCAACATCACCAAGCAAAACGTTAGAGAGCAATCGGGGACTTGATGACATCATTTCCAATAACCGAGATGCATCCCTCGGTCCTTGGAAAGAATTCTTTGGTGACGAACTACCCTACATCTTGAAAGTTCTTGCGATTCGTGAACCCTTATCAATACAGGTCCACCCAACTGCAGAGCAAGCTGAGGAAGGGTTCACTTCGCAACAGTCAAAACCTGAGGAGACGGGTTTCTATACCTCATCTGAAGGTAAGGAAGAAGTCGTCTGTGCACTAACAGAAACGGATCTCAAATTTGGTTTCAGAGATCAAAATGAAATCCACTTGATCATTGATGCAATCGGAAGTCAAGAACTCCATTCAATATGGAAAGATTTTTTAGAAGAAACACTGGATCAACAATTGTCACTAGATCACATCGCTCCATTCAAAGAAGCTATTGCAAATATTTTCGAAATAGGACCAGACCAGATTCAATCAATTACCGCAGCAACTCTCTCTGCAGATATGAGCTCAACGATAATTAGCGAGAAAGAATTGAAGTATTTTGCTGATTTGGCTCAGGCTTATCCGGGTGACCCGGGTCTGCTTATATTTCTTTTCATGAATTTTGTAACCCTTGAAGTTGGAGACTTCCTTCACATATCACCCGGCGAAACACATGCGTATCTTTGCGGGAATGTAGTTGAAGTTACTTCTAATAGTGACAACGTCATTCGATGCGGGCTTACTCCCAAAGATGTAAATGCAGAAGAGTACTTATCAATTGGAGATATTTATCCTTGGAAGCCACGGATACAAAAACCGGAAGATGATCGTCACACATATACATCTCCCACTCCATTTACTTTGTCCCGACTTAATATAGAAGGAGAGTGGAGTACCCGTGTGTACGGTCCAGAAATCTTAATATCAACACAAAATGCTTTCACTATTGAAAACGAGTCAGGTCAAAAACTGCAAGTAGGTCAGGGACAGCCCGTTTGGATTCCGTTTTCTGATCATAGTTATACGGTTACAGGAGATTGTCTACTATTCCGATGCGCGACCAAGGATTATGGGAACGATGTTCATAACCGGATCGAAGATTGGGAACCGTGGAAGAAGATGGTTGATAAGGGTATTTTGGTTCATCCTCCTGATTTTATGTTGACGGATGTGCCAAAGGTTTTCCGTTCTCGAGAAGATTATGAAGCGTGGGTACAGAAAAATTTAGAACATCTCCTTCCCTTTTTGAAACTTCGGGACTAGCAAAAGACAAACGGTCACACCACAGACATGAAACTAGCAACAAAATGAAAAAATCTGGTTTTGTAAATGCGTTATTCGCCGAGGCTAGAGAAATCCGGGTTACGTTTCTCAGCGAAAGCTTGCGTAATTAGATACCTAGTTGACGGCTCGCTAAGTCACGCATGATCTCTTCACTGCCGCCACCTATTGCTTGGACTCGAACTTCTCGATAGAGGCGTTCAGTGATTGAACCCTTTAAATAACTTGCTCCACCAAGGACTTGAGCCGCTTCTCTTGCGCAGAATTCGAATGTGGTTGTGGCCTGCACTTTAAGTTCAGCGATTTCCGCGACAGGGTTATCTCCTTGATTTAGTCTCCAAGCAAGCAATTCGCACCATGCTTGCGCCGCATTAATTTGCCTATCCATCTCAACGAACTTATGACGTATTACCTGATGGTCAGCTAAACGTTTCCCGAACGTTTCTCGTTCCCGTGACCATTCCAAAGCTTCTGTAAAGCAAGCACGTGAAAACGCTATTGACTGAGCTGCCATATCAATTCGTTCAGCATTGAAATTATTCACGATCGCAGAGAATCCGGTTCCTTCTTCTCCAATGAGATTTGAAACAGGGACACGAACATCATCAAAGTACAGGGTTGCTGTGTCCGAAGATAACCATCCCATTTTGTCTAGCCGTGTTCGCTCCAGTCCGCTCCTATCTCCTTCAATTAAAAGAAGAGAAATCCCTGAGGGTCCCTCTTGGCCAGTTCGTACAGCTACTGTGAAGAAATCCGCGTACATGCCAGAGGTTATGAAAGTTTTTTGACCATTTACGACGAAATCTTCGCCATCACGGATGGCTTTTGTTTTGATCCGACTTACGTCCGAACCTCCACTCGGCTCAGTAATGGCTAAAGCGGCAACACTATCTCCTGAAAGACAAGAGGGAAGAACACGTTCCTTCATTTCTGTTGAACCAAACCGCTGAATTGGCGGCAAGCCAATGTAATTAGACAGGAGAGAAGCAACCACTCCACCGGAACCCGCAGCACTTATTTCTTGGAGTATTACCATTCGAAGAATTGCGTCTCTCTGGTCATGACCGCCGTATTGGGCATCAAAACCATCCCCGAAGATCCCTACGTCAGCTGCTTTTTTGTACAGCATTCGAGGCACTTCTCCTGCTTCTTCCCATTCAGCAATATGAGGAACGATCTCTTTTTCAGTGAACTGGCGAACCACTAAACGAAATGCTTCATGATCTTCGGTATAAAAAGGTGATGAATTCATAACGTCATGCTTTGAGCATCCATTTATTCACCCAAACTCGAAAAATCAGGATCTCTTTTTTCCGCGAAAGCCGTTAAGGCTTCTATGTTTGCTGGCTTACCAAGCAACTCACTGAATGCTGCATCTTCCCTTTTCCTCGCAGATTGGATCTGTTCACGTAATGGGGCCATGACTACTTTCTTTGACGCTATAAGGGAACTAATTGGTTTCGAGGCGAGAACCTGAGCATGTTCCATGGTGGTCTTCATTAAATCATCATCAGAACAGAGCTTGTAGGCTAATCCCATCTCAAAGCATTGTTCTGCTGTGATCCATTCAGAACTCAATAACATCCACGTAGCATTTTGACGTCCCATAATTTGCGGGAATGTGAAACTGCTAGCAGCCTCAGGAGCTAACGCTAGATCAGTGAATGGGCATTTCACTCGTGCACTTTTAGCCATAAAAACCATGTCTGATAATCCTAAGATAGTCACACCGATACCTAAACCAAGTCCATTCACAGCACACAATAAAGGTTTAGAAAAATCAATCAATTTATTTGCGAGACCGGGAAAGCCGTGTTTCCCAGGAGAAAATGATGGATCGCTCATCCGTTGGCCAAGTTCAACCACATCCGTGCCAGAAGAAAAACTATCCCCACTTCCCGTGATAACGACTACTGCAACCCCAATATCATTGTCGGCTTCAATTAAAGCCTCGGTTAAAAGATCGTATAGAGCTTCATTGAAAGCATTCTTTGATTCCGGACGATCTAACCGAAGGACACGTACCCTTCCATCATTTACAACATCAATCATTTATTCCCACTTTTTTCGCTACCGGCGGCGGCCATTTTCCATGTCCCGGCCTCTCTTCATGAGGTACGAGGAAGCAATGCGTTCCTTGGTAGATACTGGGCATACATTTATTGCAGTGAATACATTGTCCTTCTGCGGCAATTCCAGCTTCCCATTTTTTAACAAGGTCTGGTTCTCGAAGTAATGCTCTTCCCATCGCAACAAAATCAAAACCTTCTCGTAGTGCTAGTTCAATCGTTTCAACGTTGTTGATACCACCTAACAAAATTAAAGGCATATCAACTGCTGCACGGACTTTTTGAGCTTGCTCAAGGAAATACGCCTCTTCAAAAGGGTAATAAGGCATAAACTTTTTAGCAGTTAATTTAAAACCTGTTCTCATGATTCCTTTTGGGAAAATTTCTGCCATTTCGTGAACGGGGACATCACCTCGGAAGAAATACATTGGGTTTTCAAATGAACTACCTCCTGTGAGTTCTAACGCATCTAAGGTTCCGTCGGATTCAAGCATGCGGGCTACTTCAACACATTCATCAACTTTAAAACCTTTCTTGACTCCATCGTCCAAGTTGATTTTTGCAATAACCGCCATAGTGTCAGGGACCACTGATTTCACACGTTTCGCAATTGTTCTCGCCAAACGAGCACGATTCTCCAATGAGCCACCCCAACCGTCTTTTCTCTTATTGAGTTTAGGGCTGAGAAAATTACTAATTAAATACCCATGCCCAAAATGCAATTCAAGGCAATCAAATCCTGACTTCGCAGCTAATGCAGCAGCATGCTCAAAGTCGTTTATAACTCGCAATAGTTCATCTTCAGTTGCTGGACTTGTGTTCTTAAAACGAGATTTTGAAAAAACTTTTGAAGCAGATATAGCTCTACCACCGATTCCCATTCCTACTGGGCCGGCATGTCCTAATTGCATTGACGCAGCAACGTCAAGGTTATGCATAGCGTCAACAAAGTACCGTAAGCCCGGAACAGCATCTTCTCGGACGACTATTTCATTTGGAGCTCCTTGCCCATCGGGGGAAACAGCACAGTAGGCGAGGGTTGTCATCCCTATTCGACCTTCAGCGAATGCTTTGTGGAAATCTACCAGAGCATCTGTGACCATATTGTCTATAGCCATACCTTCAAATGTCGCAGCTTTGATGATTCGGTTTCTGAGCGTCAGTGGTCCAAGTTGCACCGGTGAGAATATGGATGTGTGGTTTGTGCTAGTCATTTTCCCTCTAAACACAATCTAGTCCAGACTTCTGGTTTGCTCATCTTGATCGCGAGCATCATCTCAAGCAACAATAGATAAGAACTATCTCCAAGAGAGAGAAAATGAAAACTGAACCTAAAGAAGTTGACTTCCACTTTGATGTTATGTGCCCCTGGGCATACCAGACATCAAAATGGATCCGGAACGTGCGCGAGCAGAACGAACTCACCATTAATTGGAAATTTTTCAGTTTAGAAGAGGTGAATTTAAAAGAAGGGAAGAAACACCCCTGGGAACGTGACTGGTCTTACGGGTGGTCAATGATGCGTATCGGTGCAGTTCTACGCCGGCAATCCATGGATGACCTTGACAAATGGTATGAACGATCAGGGCGTGCCCTCCATGAAGAAGGGAAAAGGCCGCATGAACCAANTGTNGCTAAAGAACTCTTANAAGANATAGGTATGGATCCNCANATTGTTGANCAATCACTNGANGANNAAACAACNCANGATGAAATCAAANAAGACCATCANCGNGTNNTAGATGCNGGCGGTTANGGNGTNCCNACACTNTTNTTTGNAGATCATGCACTNTANGGNCCNGTNCTCATTGANCCNCCTGAAGGNGATGCTGCTATGAGATTATGGNNTTCGGTTACATCATGGCTTGAATTTCCNTTCCTNTATGAAATGCAGAAACCAAAAACAAAACAAGATGAGCAACGANTTTATNAAACATTNCGNCCATATCTNGAAGCACGNGATTGGGTNAGNATCAACCGTGGGNAAGTNATTGAATTNGATGAAAAAGGAGANAATTCATAACGTGGANCCTTCTCCTCCAAATGGCCGTTTACCTGGGNTGGAACCAAAGTTCACATCNCAAATAGAAGAAGATGAGANCCCTTGGATACCGGTCCGGAGTCAACGNAATGCTGANGNNTCAGAATCCCATGTNTGGGAGAAATGGGTTGCNTTNTCAACTGACCCNATGTANNTAGCGCTNTTTGCGAAATGGGATCCNGGAATGATNGTNCGNAAACATGGCCANTTTAGCCCTCATGTTCTAATCGTTCTNAAAGGCGAATTTCAATGTGGTGATCGTTTATGTGGAGTTGGAACACATATTGAATTGCCTCTCGGAGCAGACTTCGGACCATTNATAGCTGGNNATGAAGGAGTGGAACTTTATGAAGTCATGATGGGNGANCCACGGTCCTGGAGNGATGANCCNGAAGCTANGCAACGAGTTTTGAATGAGAATGNTGTAACNCCCTTACCTGACCCACCCATAAANCTTCCNGCTGGNTTAAAGGACTTACGAGATGTTTATACGAAAGCNGAGAAAGAAAACCCTCAGTCAAAATAATCAAGAATTTCAGAGCGNAGTTGTGGAATGCCGGCTCCANTTGACGCGCTAACCCACATAACATCATTTTTCTCAACACCTAACTTCTCAACAAGATCTTTTCTCCGGCCTCTACTTTTTGAAGGTCGGATCTTGTCAATCTTNGTAGCGACAAACCGGTAAGAAAGATTGATGTGCTCTAACCACTCAATTGTCTGAAGATCTAATGGNGTTGGNCCTACGACGCTATCTATTAAGACGTATACACCGCCCAATGCNGGGCTTTCGATCAAGTATTCCTCGATCATCATTCGCCATCTCTCCATCTCTTGTTTTGGAGCTTTAGCGAATCCATAGCCAGGGAGATCTACTAACCAGTTACCAGAACCCTCAGGATTGAATTCATAAACATTAATGAGTTGTGTCGCTCCTGGAGTTTTGGAAATCTTCGCAAGTTTCTTTCGATTAGCTAACGCATTNATTAAGGAGGATTTCCCTACATTTGAGCGACCAATAAANGCTAANTCAAGNACNCGNTCGGGNAGTTGGTTTAGACGAGCCGCAGATTGNANNAAATNNATTGNTAGAGGGGATGACATACAACTAAGCGTACCCTATTCGCTCTNCGACGATTGGATTGGAGTAGTGGAGCAAGNAATGAGACTCCTGTCACATCCCTTGANTTTTAGGCATAAATAGCTATTATAATAATCATTATTATTAATACAAATTACTAGGAAATGAATGAACCATAACCAATCACANCGAATCACAAAGATACAGTTCGCAAGCTTGNTTTTTATATTTCTTGTTNTTACTACAGGATGCATAAGCCACNCATCGCTTATTAGAACGAATGAACTTNTCGAAATACGAATTCAAGAGAGCTCCGATGAAGTTAGATACCAAGAAGTNCAAGANGATGAAATAACTAAATCAATCATGGAAGCATCAAGAATTGAAAGTCGNTTTGTTNTTCTTTTNACAAACCCATATTCATTTGGCAGCGAATCAGAAGATATAGCTGAATTACAGAAACTACTAGGCACTACTCCAGATGGCATATATGGGAGCCATACGAGAAAGCTTCATCTCGCAGCTCTTCAAGAACGCGGACTACACACAGATAACGTCCCAACAATTCCTGAAAAACAATCGGCTAAAATCGTACAAGATGTTGTTCCGAGCGGCCCATGCTCAGGTATCACATGTTATCCGGGCTATGAGGGGCAATACCAGACTGAAATCAATCGTGTATCAGAAAATCTCCCAAATGAATTATTGAGGGCGCTCGGTCAGGTTGAAATTATCAGTGGTTGTCATGCTTATAGTCAACAAGCATTAGGACACTGTCCCTATGGGGTTTGGGACTCGGCTGGCTGGAGGACTGATGGATCTTATGGACATGAATGGAGTCAGACAATTTGGGTATCAAATAGAGGAGTTGAATCAGGAAAATTGTATGACATACTCACACACGAAGCAGCCCACGCTTATTCCTTCAATATTCTTCGAACCTGTGGAACGTGGAGGTCTGAAGCGCAACAATTCTTTGGCGGTGAAGAGCAATTAGCTGATGCTATTACCGCATATCACAATGGAGACTTTGCCTATCAACATTACCGAGGCACCGGAACTGCCTTATCAACTGCAGAAACAACCTTTATCGCTACTATGCAAAATTCCTGCTAACTCATAAACTGCCTAGAGGTTACTATGCAAAGCTTACTTAAACTGCCCCTTCTGTTCGTAGCTGCCTTTGTGCTTCTCGGTACGTTTTTCGTCGCTACTGCCTATTCGCAAGCAGACATTGACGGTCTGAAGGACCTATAAGACACTAATCAAAGTCAATTGGGGGGAATAAATCACAATCTAAGAGATCACCATTTTTCAACCCTGGGTTTGTGGTTGGTATTGCTACTTCTCCTTCTCTTTGAAAAAAACGGGCATCATCTCCACACCATCTGGTAGTCAAAGCTCGTCGAGGGAATTCGGAGCTGTAATTTCCATACGCCCCATGAACAATCATGCCTTGGAAAACTAAACAATCTCCTGGGTTGACACTCCAAGAGACGATTTCATAATAGTCAAGATTATTCTCAATATCTGGAAGTTCAGGTAAGCCAGTTCCCTCATACGGAGTGTCATCTCCAAAGTGATGAGGATTATGTGCAGACCAATGGTGGCTTCCCTGAATAAAATTCAAAGAAGAATCCTTTTTAATCGGATCTAGCGGCAACCAGACAGAACAGACTTCTTTCCCCACTACAGCCCAGTAAGGCTGGTCCTGATGCCAAGGAGTACTTTCTCTAGTTTGTTGATATTTAACAAACATCTGGTCATAAAAAAAATTAACCCGTTCCGAACCCATGATTTGTTTAGCGATCTTTGCTGCTGGTGATTCAAAAACAAATTCTTTGAAAGGATCCAATCGTTGCCACATATTGAGGTCCGTGAAAAAACGACCCGAGTTCCCTTCCGGTGTGTATTCCTCTGAATGAGGACCAGGTGACTCCATTGCCAACTCGAACGCGTCCCTAAGCCGACTAATCCAATCCTCATTGAACATACCCCTCAAACAAACCACGCCATTCGTTTGATATTCATCACGTTCAGTTTTACTTATATGTCGGAGGGGGTTCCGATTATGGTTTTCAGAACTAGGCGCACTCACTGCAATCGCTTTCTGTTACTGAACTTCACAACATTAATCTTTATTATCAGAAAGTTTTGGTGGGGTAAATCGTTTCACTGGTAAGCCCTGAAAATGCCAGTCATGGTTACATGATTCACAGTCATACCATTCAGGAATAAGTTTCGGTTTCTTCCCGAATCTGAGATTTTTTTCACTATTAAACCAGTCAAGAATTGCCAGTTTTCCTTCGTTCCCCTCCCAATCTTCAAATGCTGACTTAAACCATTCCGGAGGGTTAGTGATTGGGAACATTCTGGTTTCGTGACCGCAACTAGGGCAATACCATTTTCTTTGCTTAAACATCGAACCGCCAAGAAGTAGTAGATGAGTGGTTTTCACATCGTATTCCAGAAAGGGCCATCATGGTTCTCAGGTTTAAGAATGTTTAGTGGGTTCCCATCCTTGTGGTCCCAAAATGTCCGATGCAAAGCTTTTGGGATGATCTTCAAGTTTGGTTGCCACAGTGTCATTCCACCGGTTTAGATAACCGAATAGGGAACATATGGAAATAATCGAAGTAATTTCTTGATCAGTGAAATATTTCTGCAACGTTTCCGTATCAGAATCTGTAACTGCATTCGGGACTTGCCCACTATGAAAAGCGAACCGGAGTGCAGCCCGCTCTGAATCATTGAAATGTTCACTGGATTCAAAATTCCAAATAGCGGACAATTTTTCATCCGTCACTCCAGCATTGGCAGCTGTAGCTGATGTATGGGCTTGGCAATAACGACACTCGGCTCCAGTGCTTGCCATAAGTGAAATCATTCCTCGCAACTCTGAAGGTAAAATACTATTACCTAATATCACTGAACTTAAATGAGTGAACGCACTAACTAATCCAGGGATTCGTGCCATTGTTTTAAGAGAATTAGGTACAAACCCCATAGTTTCTTCAATGAAGGAAAATTGTTTCTTCAACTCTTCAGAGAATTCGGTTTCTTCAAGAGGGTCAATTCGCGCCATGTAATAGTGTCTCATGCATAAAAAAAAGACGCCAACGCACGATATGGAGTTAACTGCTTCACATGCACGCTGACGCCTTAATCAAGTTTTATTACTCATTCAAGGTGGCGTATACACGTGATAGTGCAAGGTAACCCCCCT
This sequence comes from Acidimicrobiaceae bacterium, assembly GCA_002709645.1. Classification (GTDB taxonomy): domain Bacteria; phylum Actinomycetota; class Acidimicrobiia; order Acidimicrobiales; family UBA8592; genus UBA8592. Next base: position 10,064 of record PAQG01000018.1, on the reverse strand, counting down.
TCCACCTATGTGTTATTAAAAACGAACTTAACAAATATCTGGAACTAGTGGAGTCAATTCTTCAATTTCTTTAAACATCATTTTCGAACTATTGATTTTCATTGGCGTTCGCTAGTCTGTCTACATGGAAAAAGCTGAGCAGATTCTTCAGATAAAGAAACTGTTGCATAGGTTAGACACTGGGACGAATGTTGATGCTGGAGAGATTTATGAAAATCAAACCAGTAACTATACGGATAAAAACTTAGCTGGAAGAGAATGGAAAACATTTTTTTGTGACACTCCTCAAATAGTTGGATTATCTGGAGACCTTTCTGAAAATTATTCTTTTCTAACCATTCAGGAATTAGGGACACCTATTCTTGCTGTACGAGATGGAAAAGGAGAATTTCGCGCATACGTTAATGCCTGTCGTCACCGCGGAGTGGTCGTTGAAGAAGAAGAACGCGGGATATCAAAACGGTTTACTTGCCAGTTCCACCGATGGACATATGATGCAAATGGGGTACTTGTCGGACTCCCTAAACAGGAACACTTTGGAGAAATAGAAACTGAAAAGTTTGGTTTACTNGANCTNCCCTCTGAGGAAAGACATGGCCTTTTATGGGTGCATCCNGANCCTAATGGGCAGATAGATCTTGAANATCTTCTTACCCCACAANTGCTTTTAGAGCTTNAAACNTGGAACCTTCAAGAACTGGATTTNTTAGGTANTGACACATATGACGTCGCCTGCAATTGGAAATTAGCAATGGATACATTCGGGGAAACATATCATTTCAGTTCCCTNCATGAAACAACTTTGTACAACGCTTTCCATGGGAATGTTCAGTGCTACGACAGGTTTGGGAATAATCATAGGATGCTTTTATGTCGCAGAGATATTGATGAAATGCGTAGGCTTCCAGAAGCTGAATGGGAAATTACGACAGCTGCACTTCCCNTGTACTGGTTATTTCCAAATGTTCAATTGATGCCCTCAAAGGAAGGCCTTTATCTNGTCAGAGCGTATCCCGACCCGGATAACCCTGGAAAGCACNGTTCNCTNATAAGTTTCTATTTACGGACCGAATTNGCAGCAAATGCTGAAATGAGAGAAGTATTCCTGATGATCTCTGAAGGCTTTGCTGGAATTATTCGAGATGAGGATTACGCAGTCGGCGCGAGCCANCAAATCACTGCGAATAGCCAAGCGCTTAAAACTGTCACCTTTGGAAGAAATGAACCAGCGTTACATCACTACCATTCAACCTATGAACGTGTTCTTGATTCAGTTAGGNATTAATGGAAATAGCTTCGCTACTAGCTGTAGNTTCAGGTGTTTGTTGGGCAGTAAATATAACAATAGTTAAATGGGCATTAAATCGNTCATCAGCGTCCGCACTTATGGGCGCAACTGTTGGAGTTACTATTGCAGCAATCGTTTCGCTAGTAGTTGCTATTTCATCTGGGGGTCCAACCCCCAATGTTGATGTCCTTTGGAAATTCGCAATAGTTGGTGTCATCGCCCCAGGTAGTTCACAAGGGCTATTCGTTTCATCAATAGGGGCGATTGGTCCTTCAAGAACCTCGATACTCATTGGGACTTCACCAGTATTTTCGGTTCTGTTGGCAATCGCNTTTCTCGACGAATCTTGGAAAACAACGATAATGGNNGGAACTCTACTGACTGTCCTAGGTGGCATCATGATTAGTTGGGAACGGGGAATAAATTTCCGTCATGTNGGGATTCTNTTNGCTCTTGCGACAGCGTTATCTTTTGCCATTCGAGATGTTGTAGCTCGNCATTTCAATATCGGAACTGAAACCTCATCGTGGTGGTCGGGAGGGATCGTACTNGTAGCTGCTGCTATCACGCTCTGGCTNTTTGTCGGNATAAGATTCAGTACTACATGGCGAATGGAAGCTAGAAAAGCATTTCCGGAATTCATACCTTCCGGAGTGATGATAGGACTCGCATTACCCGTGNTGCTTGAAGCCTTANATGAGGGNGAAGTGAAACTAGTCGCACCATTAGCNTTGGCAGCTCAGAATATAACGATAGTTCTCCTAGGNGGATGGTTNTTTGGANCTAGGGAACGTAGTTCCCGTGTNCTACTNGCGATGGCATTTATTTTGGTTGGNGGGATTGTGGTNACAATCGCTTAAAACAAGAGAACGNATCGTAATCCGTTTACTTAATAGTTCGACATTGTCGGTGAAGNAGTTGCACCTGTTCNTAAATACATAGNGCNANATAAAAGTGTTAGGTCTACCTTATAGATTGCGGTAGGCTTCCTNTATTATAGGAAGAAGTCTTTCCCCNTAATTTAATGTCGTTGAGTTGGTATCTATGAAGAAAATTAAAGAAACCAAAAGTAAGAAATTTGCTTTACTTGGAGCAGTACTNGCTTCTTTATTAATAGTGCCAAGTTGTACATCTTCNCNATCNGAGGTGACNCCGGAAAGTGGCGTTACTGAAGCGTCATCTGTAAAAAAAGAATCAACTGTTTATGAAATAGAACCAGTNCTTCCGGTAACGCTTACTGACTCCATTGGCAATACGGTTACTGTNGAATCAATTGAACGAATCATTCCTTTAGATGGATCAGTAGCNGAAGTGGTATTTGCTCTTGGANTGGGGCNAAATGTTGTCGCAACNGATCGNTCTGCAACTTGGCCTCCGGAAGCTTCGGACCTTCCTCAAATTGGTTATCAACGGTCNCTCTCAGCAGANACTATTGCNGGTTTCACTCCAACAGTTCTGATAGGCACAGATATTGCNGGACCTGAAAAAACCCTTGACGATCTTCGACGTCTTGGCTACTCAGTTGTAATAGTNCCTAGNGAAGCAACTATGCAGGGGCCTGCCGAAAAGATACGGGCNGTAGCAAAAGCATTAGGAGTTCCAAACCGAGGANAAGAATTAGCTTTACAACTAGAGAATACCATTGAAGCTAATACCCAAAGTCGCGGTGATGAGGAACGACCANTTGTTGCTGCACTTTATATACGCGGAAAAGGAACACAACTCGTCTTGGGTAGAAACTCAGCGACTNATTGGCTNATTAACGCCGCTGGTGGGGAAAACGTTGCTGACATTCTGGACATTGAAAAATATAAGACTATTACTCCTGAATCTTTATTACGTGCTGCNCCAGANATNCTTCTTGTCCCATCAGCNGGACTTGAATCAGTTGNCGGAATAGACGGACTGTTAGAAGTCGGAGGAATTTCACAAACTCCAGCTGGAATCAACAGAGCTGTACTTGCTTATGATGATCAGCTNTTACTAGGTAATGGTCCNCGGACAGGGGAACTACTGGAACAGCTTGTTGAAGATTTCCGATCCATCATTACNCAATCGGAGAGTAATTAAAAAGGAGAAATTATGAGCATTGTAAGGATTAACGCAATAACGGTTCCAGATGGAGCTGGCCCCGAGCTNTTATCTAGATTTGAAAATCGAATNGGTGAGGTNGAAACCATGGAAGGTTTTGAAAGTTTTGAGCTATTAAGTCCCAGCTCTGACAGCAATACCTGGTACGTCTATACACGTTGGGAATCAGAAGAGGCGTTCTTAGCTTGGGTTCATTCACCTTCATTTGCCCGAGGACANGCTGAAGCAAACGCTCAGCCTGTCGCACATGGGGCAGAACTACTTGAATTTGATGTCGTATTAAAAGCTGAAAAAAATAAGTAGAGAAAGAATGAACCCAAATGATCGTTTGNACTGNTTCNTTTAAAGAAATCNCNGCATGCGAATCTCTTGATCNCATATGGATNGTGATGGANGAAGACTATAGCGAGCANCNGACGTTAGCTCGAACACCCTGTAATTAACANATGATTACANNTGCCCTAATTTTCAGTGCAATTACTATCACCCCAATTTTGGNCGGGACCATATCAAAACGCCGTGAAAAGGAAATAAATCCTGTCATAACTAATCATGNCNTCGGGCTCGTAGTTGCTTGCTTGCTTGTTCTCANAACCATTTTTATNAGCCTTCGATATGGATCTCTACAGATCTCATGGGCAACAGCATGGAATGCCCTATTTGACTATGANCCAACGAACCAAGGGCAAATAGTGGTTAGAGAGCTTCGCTGGCCACGAACAATTCTCGGTTTAGCAGCNGGGTCATGCCTTGCNGTAGCTGGAGCTTTAACGCAAGGAATTACACGTAACCCACTCGGTGCTCCTGGAATATTGGGAGTAAATGCAGGAGCAGCATTTGCNATCGTNACCGCAATTTACGCTGCAGACATAGTCACCCCNGAAGGTTATGTCTGGTTCTCATTCTTTGGNGCAGCNGCTGCAGCAATTCTTGTTTATAGCGTTGCACANGTTGGAANCGGAGGTGCGACTCCAGTCAAACTTGCTTTAGCAGGAGTNATCGTTACTGCCTTGCTGGGTGGGTGGACAACATCACTACTGNTACTTGANCAGGAAACCCTTGATGAAGCGCGGTTTTGGNTAGCAGGGTCAATTGCAAGCAGAGGAACTGAAGAAATTGCTGTTCTATTCCCATTCATAATNATCGGATTGATAATGGGAGTTGCTTTAGGAAGGCAGATAAATATATTAAACCTCGGCGAAGATGTAGCGGCNTCNCTTGGGCAACGAACAAANNTTGTTCGAACAANNNCAGGAGTTGTCGTTATCTTGCTTTGTGGATCAGCGGTAGCTATAGCTGGACCGGTAGCATTTGTCGGGCTCGCCATCCCTCACATGGTTCGGTCTCTCGTNGGACCCGATTATCGTTGGATTCTTCTCTACAGTCTTCTCCTTGGCCCATGCCTACTTTTAGGAGCNGATGTAGTGGGTCGTATAGCAGTCAGACCAGATGAACTTCAGGTAGGTATTGTTACTGCCGCGGTAGGTGCCCCGTTTCTTATTTACCTCGTTCGATTCACCAAACTTTCGGAAGTNTAAGCAATGAACTCTTTAGCCATCATCACGCCTTCGATTCAAAGCTCNATCGCTGTCATANCTGGANTACTTATTACGGTGGNATTAATCCGTTTAGGCGATCAAATCCANCCCCGTTTTCTAACTATTCGTACCNGAAGACTCTCTGGTCTCGTCCAAACAAAAGTTATCTGGCTAACAATTGGCACTTTACTCGTAATTATTTTACTAATTGGAGTTGGGCTTGTTGTAGGGGACTACCCAATTCCCGCATCAGAAGCGTTANCCACNGCATTATGGGATAGAAACGGAGAATANNACTTCATCATCAATTCCCTACGGTTCCCTCGGATCGTTGTTGCCATTCTTGCGGGAATGTGCTTTGCCTCTTCAGGACTCATCTTTCAATCTCTTATCAATAACCCTCTTGTATCACCCGACATAATCGGAATCAATAGTGGTGCGGGTGTGTGCGCGGTTATCATCCTTGCCGCTGGAGGAAACATTGGATACCTTCCATGGGCTGCTTTCCTCGGAGCAATTTTAACTGCAGGGCTTATTTATGTTCTCTCTTGGAAACGCGGAATATCAGCGACCCGACTAGTCCTCGTTGGTATTGGAATAAATGCACTGCTTGGAGCTGTCATTACATTTATCACTGTTCGTTATCCGATTGAACGCGTTGTCGCTGCAGCTCGATGGCAAGCGGGAACGCTGTTTGGCACTTCATGGGATGATGTACGAACCCTATCAATAGGGTTAGCGGTTCTTCTTCCAACCGCTTTTTTTCTCACAAATCGACTTAGAATTCTTCAACTCGGAGATGAAACAGCGGTCACGATTGGATCCACCATTGAACGAGACCGGTTAGCGCTTCTTACCGTAGCATCCTTACTGGCTGCTTTAGCAGTTGCAGTTGTTGGACCTCTGGGATTTGTCGCGTTAATAGTTCCACAAGCCGCCAGACTTCTCGTTGGCACTGTTACCGGGGGAGTACTCATTTTCACGGCATTACTTGGAGGGTTCTTCTTACTAGGAGCCGATCTAATAGCGCAACGTCTCTTCGCCCCGATGATGCTTCCTGCAGGAGTAATTACTGCAACTTTCGGCGGCCCGTATTTTCTTTACTTATTAGCGAGGTATAACCGTGCAACATAAACCAACACCACCACAAACATTCACCGGGAAAGAACTTAATCTGTCCTATGGAGGCCCCACCATTGTGGAGGGACTCTCTGTTTCTATTCCAAATGGGGAAATTTCAGTCATTGTCGGCCCTAATGGATGTGGAAAATCAACCTTATTGAAAGCCTTAGCAAGAATACTTATTCCTATAAGTGGTTCGGTCCTTATCAATGGAGATGATATTCAGTCACGACCAACGAAAGACATTGCTCGGCAATTAGGGCTACTTCCACAAAATCCTCGCTCTCCGGACACAATCATTGTTTCAGATCTGGTTCGCCGCGGTAGATACCCTCATCAAGGAATATTCAGTCAATGGTCAAAAGATGATGAAAAAGCGGTCAAAGAAGCTTTAGCAACAACAGGGCTTTCTGAATTCTCTGAACGTTCAGTAGATGAACTTTCCGGCGGGCAACGCCAACGGGTCTGGATAGCGATGATTCTTGCTCAGGAGACACCAATAATGCTTCTTGACGAACCAACCACGCATTTAGATATAGCGCATCAAATTGAAATTCTTGAACTTCTCAAAAAACTAAGTACACAGAATGGAAGGACCATAGTAATGGTCCTTCACGATTTAAACCTTGCTGCTAGATACGCCACAAACCTTGTAGCTATGCGTGATGGAAAAATTATGAAAGGAGGAAAACCAGAGGATGTGGTTACAAGCGAAATGATTCACGATGTTTTCTCAATTGAAGCCCAAATTATCAAAGACCCTGTGACCGGATCTCCATTATGTATTCCTCTCCCTCCGCAATAGAGAGCTTTGAAAAGAACACAATGGAACTTTCCTTAAAGCTCCTATAGTCTCAGGTTTCTAGAAGCATTCATCTTACTAATTAAGGCACCCGTGAATTTTAGAGAGATTAAAAAACTCATTTCATTTCGGAGAAGATCAGGAGCTGGTATACAAACCGTTGACGAGTTTAGGGAAAAAGCAAAGAAAAAAATACCCCACGCTATCTGGGATTTCATCGATGGAGGTGCAGGAACAGAACAAGCGGTTCACGCTAATCGTGCATCCCTAGAAGCGGTTCTATTCCAACCCAACTACCTTGTAGATGTTTCACAACGAGACACATCTACACATGTCTTTGGAAAACCTCTTAGAACACCCCTTATTCTCTCTCCAGCCGGTATAGCAACATTGGCCCACCCGCGTGGCGAACTTGCTGCTGCACGATCCGCAGATAAAGCTGGGGCAATTTTTTGCTTAAGCACAGGTTCCGGGCATTCAATTGAACAAGTAGCAGAAGTCTCCAACGGTCGGCTCTGGTTCCAACTGTATTTATGGAAAAACCAAGAAGTCATTGATTCCCTAATTTCCAGAGCAAAGAACTCCGGATATGAAGCATTAATCGTCACAGTTGACGTTCCCGTCGTCGGGAAAAGAGAACGCGACCTTCGCAATGGAATGTCTCTTCCAGTAACAATACGGCCAGGACAATACCTTCATTACCTGCGGAAACCTCGATGGGTTTCAGGAATTCTCAGAAACCCAGCAATAACATTCGGCAACCTAACAAGCTTCACATCAGGCGATGATGCCAGTTCCATAGGGGAGTATGTGAATAAGGAATTAAATGACCCATCAAAGACCTGGGACGATTTAGAGCGGATCCGATCAGTGTGGAAAGGACCGCTCATTATCAAAGGAATAATGAACCCGAAAGATGCCCAAAGAGCTGAACAGGCAGGAGTGGATGGAATAATTGTCTCAAATCACGGCGGAAGACAATTCAGTAGCGTCCCCGGGGTAGCAACAATCTTTCCGGAAATTCAGGCAGTTGTTTCAGAACACATTGAACTTTTCTTTGATGGTGGAATCCGAAGAGGAGAGGACATTGTCAAAGCATATGCACTCGGTGCCACCGCAGCGTGCTCAGGCCGTTCCTGGTTTTGGGCTTTAGCTGCTGATGGAGAACAAGGAGTTGACAGAGTCCTTCACATCCTTGAAAAAGAGGTAGAAGATACACTCGCGCTTATAGGAGAAAAAACCCTTACACAGGTAGGGAAACATAACCTCTATAGACACCAAGCAACCTAAGGATCGGCAGAGAATCCATAACATGCATCTGTTCTCTTCTATGAAGATGGATACTATTAGTAGCCTTTTCAAGATTCGAGAACATTACATATTGATAGAAATAACAAATGTTTAAAATTAAGGACCGGAAACGAACTGTTCGATCATGGGTATCTAGCGTGATCGGCATCGCAATCCTGTTAGTAACAATAATCTGGGCCCATTCAGCTAGAGAGCAAGTCACAAAGTCGTGGTATACAACTGCTGTCGTATCGCAAAACTATGCAGATGTCACTACAACTTCTGTATCAGAAATAATCGACACAGATTTTGCTGCCACAGATCAACGGGGGATCTGGAGAGAAATACCGGATTTGTTAGAAGTAGATAATGTTTTCTCACCCTACGCACCAGATGATTTAAGAATTTTGGATGATAGTGAAATTGCTAAATTTAAAGGAGGGTGCTCGCTTGGAACCCAAAACGCATGCTTAGTAATAGGGGATCCCAATAAGAATAATTATGGAATCCATCGGTACATCATCGATTACCAATTTGAACCTAATTCAATCTCAGGAGGTGACGATTCTCGTTGCGGGCTTACAAGAGAAAATGCGGAAAAGATCTATGGGCTGAAAGATTGGATTACAGTCCCGTTCTGCTGGGTATCGGTCCCGCAAGGCTGGGAGTGGAAAATTGACACTGCTACCATTCAGATCAAACACCGTAAAAGGCTTATTGAACCAGAATGTTCTGTTGGGACTTCAGATCCAAACAACTTCTTAAGTAACAGTGATGATTGTCAGGTAACCCAAAATGGTTCGATAACTATCGTCACTGCTTCGAACTTAGATAGCGGTACCGGTGTCTGGGTCCGAGCCAAAGTTTCAACACAGGATGCCTATAATACTGTGGATTTTCTTCCCCCACCGAAAGCACCTTCACAAGATGATGGGAAACATCCAGTTTCAAGAAACGGGAAATATATTCTGCTCGCTGTCGTCCTTGCACTTTTCGGCAAGCTAATAATGACACAGCTAATTTTATTTAGAGGAAGAGATATCGTTCGTAGCGGAGGAGCCACTGAAGCTGCTTTCGCAGATAATAATGAAGGTCCGACAAAAACGTTGAGCAATGCGGCGATGAGAAAACTTGTAACCCTCAGTGTTGTGCCGCCTGAAGGTATCACTCCGTACCATGGAGCAATTCTCGTTAATGAAGAAGTTACTAAAGAAGCGAAACAGGCTTGGTTTCTATCACATGTTCTTGACGGAAAAATTGAAATGGTTGGGAAAAGCGGAACGCAATTCAAATATGTTTCAAAAGAACCTCTCGAGAAGTATTCATCGTTGTGGTATTTCTTTGGACATGAAGCACATTTAAAAAATCCTGTTCTAGACCTTACTTCAGAAACCGAAAATCTATCCGGGCGTGGTTTCGTGCCAGGTTGGGAAAAATTGGATAAGGAACTTACCCTTTGGGAAGAAGAATCTGATCTTTGGACTCATAAAAACCCAAAAGGGAAAGAGAGGTGGTGGCTTCTTCTTGCCATTTTGTTTTACTTCGCCAATTTAATCGTTTTGGGAACCGGCCCTTCCGTCTACTTACCGCTTTCATTTCTACTGGGCGGCTTTATAGCATTTCGATTCCGAAACTGGGAATTAGCTGTTAGGTCGCCAAAGGGTTCAGGATTATGGATTCAGATACAGGGATTCAAAAAATTTATTCAAACATCTGAAGCCAGACATGTTGAAGAAGCAGCCCAAAATGGGACACTTCGCCAATACACTGCTTGGGCTGTTGCTCTAGGAGAAATAGACCACTGGAACAACATCATTAAAGATGTTTCAAGAGATCACCTTGGCGATTCCGCATACGACACTGTCTACACCTGGTGTATTCATGCTGCCGCCTTTGACTCCCACTCCACTTCGCTTGATGCCTCTATAGGGTC
>PAQG01000017.1 GCA_002709645.1 Acidimicrobiaceae bacterium | reverse complement strand
AACGCTTGATTTCTGCATGGGACTCTCGTCTGCTTAACAATCCCGAGTTAAATCGGGTTATCGGACTCCTGGAGACCGGAAGTATAACACTAGAAGATGCTATCAAAGAAATTGCTTCGTCCGAGGTATAACATGTCTGAAGACTCACATGTATTAGCTGACCATGTCGATCACTCTGTCGGTGGTTTCGGAGGCCATGCCTTCAGACGTTTCACTCATGTTTCCATGACTGCAGTACCTTTCATCTACTACCTGTACGGACAAGATGTTGCTGACATTGTCTCAATAGAGGCTAAACAATTGGTCAGTATAGTTTGCTTTCTAATCATTCTAGCAGAGATTATCCGACTTCGCTTGGGCATTGTTATCTTCGGACAAAGAGAGTACGAGGCAGACCAGATTTCGGCCCTAGCATGGGGTGGCTTGGCCGTTTCCCTAGCATTATTACTCGCTCCGGGAGAAGGAGAAGGATTGGAAGCCGGAATTTACGGCATCCCTCTAATTGTTGGATTAACTCTGGTTGACCCCGTTATGGGAGAGATAAAGAGAACAAAACAAGATCTCAGATTGGCCATATATGTTGGCTTAGTAGTATCTTATGCTGTCTGGCTGGGGTGTCACTATTGGCTTGGTACTGACATAATTGCAGCAATACTACTCGCCCCACTTACTGTTCTGGGAGAGTTGCCGAAAACCAAGGAAATTGATGACAATGCAACTATGATTCTATTTCCCTTGACTGGACTGATGTTACTGCTCCCGTTCTTATGAGTGCGCGACCCCGTCATCTTTACAATCAGAGTTCTGTTGGACAACATGATGGCTGAGGAAGAATCTACTGGCGAAATCGTGGAATCATCGGTTTCACAGTCTGGATATGTGGTTGTATGGACCATCGCATCACTAGTTTCTTTCGCCATCTTCTTCGTTTACTTCTAAACGCCAAAATGATGAACCTATCCAAGGTGCATTGGTCGTGTGCGGCATTACTGGGATTCTGGGCAATGCTGATGCCGCCATTGCATCATCGATGGCATACTGTCTAGCTCACAGAGGGCCCGATGGAAGAGGGGGCTTCGAAGAGGAGCTAAGAAATGGGTCAGTAGCGTTCGGACATTCTCGTCTTTCAATTCTTGATTTGGAAGGTTCATACCAACCCATCCATTCCGACCACGGCTCAGTACTAATTCAGAACGGAGAGATATACAACTACAAGAAAATTAGGAGACAAATCAAGAATTATCCTTGGAGGACTTCAGGAGATAGCGAAACCGTTCTGGCATTACACAACACGGTTTCCGGAGATTTCAAACCAAATCATTCCGATTGGATAAACAAATTAGATGGCATCTGGGGCTTTGCTATTTGGGACCAAGCAAGACAAGAACTCCTGCTATGCAGGGATCCATTGGGAGTCAAACCATTAGTTCGCGCATTGTTACCCGACGGAACTCTGATTTTCGCATCCGAAGTAAAGGCACTTCAAGAGCACCCCGAATTCATTGCTACTCCAGATATCGATGCAATTGCAATCAGGCTAGCCTATGAATATCCGCTTGATATGACAACTCTATTCTCAGGAGTTACTCAAGTAGAACCTGGTACAATAGAGATTTGGACTCTGGACAATAAGGGCCGTGCCGTACTCAAATCAATACAACGCCACTACAAACAAACTCGTGTAATCGCCGATTGGGATAACAATTCTGGCCCAGATTGGTTGCTTTCCAGTCTGAGAAAATCTGTAGAATCTAGGATGTTATCGGATGCACCAATCGGAGTCGTTCTGTCAGGAGGTTTGGATTCTAGCCTAATTGCAGCACTAGCCAAAGATACAGCTCTAGAATCAGGAGGTGTAGTTCCGGAATGTTGGACTGTTGCCAGCAGTGAGGAGAACCCGGATTTCGTCGCGGCTGAATTGGTTGCCAATCATTTGGAGATGAATCATAACACTAGCATCATTGAAGAGAACGCATTCTGGAATCGTCTACCCAGTTTCATCTATGATGGAGAAGATCTAGACATCACAGTATTGTTCTGGCAACCATTATTCCAACAGATTTCCAATAGCGCCAAAGTCGCCCTTTGTGGCCAAGGCGCAGATGAGTTGCATGGAGGGTATCCTAGATACAAGGGTCTAGAAGAACACTCGAATATGGTGAGCAATAGACTATCATTGTATGACTTTAATCCTTCACGACTGGAGTTAGGAGATGGGGCTCCATGGAAGGATTCGAATGTCCACCCAACCCATCAATTCAAGAATATACAAGAAACACTGGACTTTGAATTAGAGAGAGGACAACTATCGAATTTTCAACTAAGATTGGGGGACAGACATGGGATGGCACAAGGACTAGAGGTCAGAGTACCGTTCCTGGGTAAGCAACATGTCTTGGCCAGTAATAGTCTCCCGGAGGAAATGCTGATCTCTGATTCAACAGAGAAAGTGGCCCTTAGACAAGCCTCCACTCTGTCGAATCTCCCTGAATCCATAGTGGGGCGCCCCAAATTACCTGCAGGTACTGCCACTACTCCAGACCTAGTTTCCTCTCTGATTGAAGAATTGACACCTCACGCAATGGAATGGTCTTCCGAATACGGGAGTCTAGCTCCGATTCTTCGTGACCAACCTGACATGGCGATTGGAATCAGATTATTCCATTCCATTCACTTTACGGACGATCCCAATGTGAGAAAATCAAAACCGTTGATGGATCTTCTGGATGATGTAAGCCCATGGCCGGCTTAGAGGGCTCCTTCCTCTCTAAGCAATTTCTCCTTGGTCTTAATCCCGCCTTCTCCACTATATCCTCCAAGGGTTCCATCGGATCTAACTGCGCGGTGACAAGGGACTGTGATAGGGAGAGGGTTTGCTCCGCAAGCATTTGCAACCGCCCTAGAAGATTTAGGATACCCAATTGCCTCAGCAATTTGCTTGTAAGTCCTAGTCTCACCAAGTGGGATGTCTAGCAATTGCTCCCACACCGACTTCTGGAAATCAGTACCTTCCATTTGGATAGGGTTAGTCACCGCTCTCGCCTTCCTCTAAATCGAAACCATCCATTCCGACTATCTCGTAGTTTGAGGGGAACAGAGCGATAACGATTCCAGCCACTATGCAAGCCAGTCCGAGATAGAACCTCTGTTGCACTGTCATCAACTCTAACCCGATAACGAATAGAAGTAGCCCTCCCAGGTTGGATACCCAAACCAAGGTTTTGAATGTAGAAAGAGAAACTCCCGTAGAGCCCTTTGTCCTCTTTGGTCCAAACTCGGCCCCGAATCTTACTGGGTCTTCTTCCTTCATCTTTCCACCTACCTGTCAATCATAATTATTGCATCAGTCGGGCAGCCTAGTGCACACAACCTGCAGCCCGTGCATTCATCGCGTAGAATTCTAGCCTTTCTGTTCACATCCACATCCATTATCGGACTGGCTAAGGGGGTATCATACAACTCAATTGCATCATCGTCACAGACAATTGTGCACTGGTCACATCCAATGCACAACTCNTCCTTGACCCAGGCCACAGCATCCNCNCCACCCTTCAGTTTNGCCTCCTCCTCGGCACGCAAAGAGTCCAAAGCCATCCTAATCCTCTTCTGCTCAGCAGCACGCCGTGCTAGAAGATCGGGAATCCCAGTCATGATTGTCAACTCAGGCTACACATTCTGAATGTATGCTTTCAAGCATTTCTGGACTAAAGCTCACTGCTTACTCTCAATCTGTCTCGCAAGGAAGCTTACGACATCTAGTATCTCGAAGTCGTGTCTCGGGTCACCTTCGAATTTCAAACACTCAAAGTGAGCCACACATTTTGGACAGGTGGTCAGCATCACATCAGCCCCAGTTGCATTCACTTCATCGAAGCGCTGCACCCTTAGGGCACGGCTATTCTCATTGCAGGCCATCATGCTAGAGACGCCACAGCACAGAGCATCCTCCCCATGGTGCTCCATCTCGACCAGATTAACCCCATCTACGGACTGGACGAGATCCCTAGGCTTGTCATAAAGGTCCATTTGCCTACCAAGTCTACAAGGGTCATGATAGGTCACAGTAACATCATCATCTACTGCTAGATTCATATCAAATTTATTCTCAACAAGATATTCAGTAGTGTGCATGACTTTCATCCCCTCGAGTTCGTAATCAAGAGCAAATGTCCTGAAACACTCTGCACACGAAGTAACTAGAGTGTCTATACCGCTCTCGCCCAACTTCTTTTGATTGTAGACCTTGAGCTTCTCAAAGACCTCGGACAACCCCTGCCACTTCTGATCATGGCCGCAGCACTTCAGGAAATCACGTCCTAGATAGGTAACATCATCGCCCATTTCTTCGAAGATGGTGAAAGCAGCGGTGGTAGTTTCGCCTAGATTCATTTCTCCCTCGTTAACATGGCTGAAAATCATCTCTTGGTCAATGTAGTCAACACAGCCTGGGTAGTAACCGACATTGGAGTCGATTGGATAGTCTTCGACAGATACGAAAGCTTCGTCGGCCTCTTCCTCTGCCTCGGCAGCAAGAACTGCCTGTAGTAGTGTGTGAGGTATCTCCGTCGCAGGTGGGCCACCAACAATCAGGTTTCTTCTGATGTCCACATATGAATCGTAGTCAACTAGTTGCGGACAGGCATTTGTACAGGCCGTACAGGTCAAACAAGAGTAGAGGGGAACTCCATCATCCTCGTTGTTCCAAGTGTTGTAGATGATGTTGAGCTTGTCACCAGCATTGAACAACCTAACTGGACAAGCATCATCACACAAGTCACAACCGTAACACTTGTTCATCTCCCATTCATATCCTCTAGCCATACTACGCATGACCATGAATACTATCGCACCCACTCCTAGACATGGAACGAATAAACTGTAGATTAGTTTGGCATCCAAACTCTTTGGGTTCTTCTTGTAGGTAGGGTTGTCAAGAGATAGAGCCGACAATTCATCGAGACTCAATGTTGAATCGGATCTGACCAAGGCCGTACCATCGTCAGATAGTAGCAAGGGCTGGTATGAGACAGCAGAGAATCCAGCAATCATAGAAACCGATTCATTTACGCCAACAGAAGTAGCAGTAAATGCAACTGTATAGGTGCTACCCGAGTCGAGATACATCGTGGAACTTTCACAACTATCTCCAGAATTCTGCCATAGTAGATTGCCGGCCGAATCATGTAGCGTAACTTCTACAGAATGAGTCCCTGCATTGCGAACAGTAGTTCTGAACATACAACCAACATCAGTTGGCACACTCGCAACTCCAAGATCCTCTACCTCGAATGAACGACTTTCGGAAACCACTACATCCGAACCGTCGGAACTACCATCATAATCCAAGTTCATCCCACCAGCATTTCTCCCTGTATCTATGTCGGCATGTCCGTTATCTCCGGCGAAGTCGAGGATTACTTCTCTTGTAGGTTGGTAGATTCCCCAGTCCGACCAATGAATTGCAGCAATAACACACCAATCAGTAACATCTTCATGTTCAAAGTCAAAATCGTTCCATACTGCTAAACTCTGAGTTTCTGAGTAGGGAAGACAATCATCCGCCCAATCATCCCATACATTCCCCTCGCCCTCGTGAACAAGAGTATCGGATGGCTGCACTCTCAATGCGTCGAGATCTTCTACCTCGTCCATAGCTCCTAATCCGCCATAGTCCCAGAACCCACCATCATAGACAGGCCAAGCGACAACTGAAATGAGAATAGTCGCTATGATTGAACCAATAGCAACCTGTCTGCCCATTCTGGGATTTACTCGAGCGCCCAGTGATTTCAGCGCAAACCACTTGACTCCAAAGTATATCAAAGCGAAGATGAAGATTCCAGTCAAAACCCAAGGCAATGCATTAAACAACTCGGCTGTCCAAGGCGCCTGTCTTCCACAAAAGAGATAGTTATGTGAATCGGACCAACAATAGTTCGTCAAATCCTTCGAATATAATTCTAGGAAGATGTTGATCGAAAATACAGAGATGAACCAGACATGCGCAAGGTAAATCGCACCCGCAGTGGCGAACCATGGATCTTCAACGCCTCTCTTCTCCCTTCTGCCGATGATGAATGGCGGCAGAGCCAGAATCCCAACAGGGATTCCAGTCAGTGCTGCCCCCCACCAACCAGCATTCCATGCAATGACAGGGGATCCGAAGAATTCTCCGATAGGTCCAGCTGGAATAATGTATTGAGGCAAATACTCGCCCCAGCGTAGATATCCGTACGAGAATAGAACATACCAATCAGGGAAAACGAATCCGGCTTGAGCGAACGGGTCGGCAGCACTGTGCAAAGGAGGCGGAATAATCCAAGAGTAGAATGCGATAACGGCTACCATTGAAGCCAAAATAATGCTATCACGAAGGATTTCTGTCGGCCATACCGAATGTCCGACGAATACCCTGCGCCTTTCCGGATCGGCCTCTATCAACCGATCTTTCTCACTCATATAGGTATCAGCAATCCTGCCAAATCTATCTAACATCCCCATTCAATTACCTCCTCAATGTGGCTCCGCAATTCCCTGAACCCATACGATGAACAAATGGGCAAGAATTAGTCCTGTCACCAAGACTGGGAGGATGAAAACGTGTAGGAAGTACATACGAGTGACGGTCTGTGCCGTCAATGTCGTCCCAGCAAACAGAGCAGTAGCCATCCAGCCTCCAATTAGAGGAGTTGAGCTGGCCATGCTGATTCCAATGGTAGCGGCACCAAAGGCCAGACTGTCCCAAGGCAAGATATACCCGGAGAACCCGAAGAAAATGGTGAAGAACATCAAGGCAACACCGATTAGCCAGTTTAACTCACGAGGATTTCTATAGGCGCCAGTGAAGTAAACTCTACACATGTGTAGGAAAACTGCTGCTATCATGAAGTGAGTAGTCCAATGGTGGATTGACCTGATGATGTAGCCAAATGGCAACTCTGTCATGATGAACTCCATGCTAAGGTATGCTGGAGAAGGAGTACCCTCTCCACCTGGAACATAATATAGCCCGAGCACAGTACCAGTAATCACGAGAATTACAAACGCTAGGAAAGAGATTCCACCAAGGCAGTATAGGGGGTACCAATACCATATGATTCTGAGTTTATACTTCTCAGCATGAGTCAGTGGCATCTGTCTATGCATGTGGTGATATGCATCCTTACTCATGCCCCAATAATCCTGTAATCTGAATCTAGTATCAAGCCAAGAGAACGCCCAGAGGAATGTTTTCTCTGCTAGACCCATACTGCCAGCACTGGTTTCTACAGCTCTCAAGATGTCAGTTCGAGGCATATCATCCCTCTCCTGTCGCAGAGTAAATGCAACTAATACCACCACTATCGCGATGAACAACCAAAGGAACCAGAATTGAATCATAATCTCACTAATCACAATATGTATACCAATCTTTGAAGTCATCAAGGGCCTCGATGATGTCTCCATTGACTACGAATGGAATCAGAGGCATTCCGACAGGAGCCGGCCCACCTGTTCGCTTAATCCCGAAGAATTGGAAATTCTCTCCATTGTTCCTATTCCTGTTCATGTTCTTCTCAATTACAGTAGGGTCAAATCTACTAGAGTGACAAATACAGAACAACTTGTTTCCGCCCGAGTCAACTCCCCCGGGAACCCACTGGTCAGCTGTGAAGTCATTTGAAACCAATTGCCAACCAGGGATACAGCACAGATGTGTGCATCTGGAGAAGATGATAATCATGTTATCATGGATTGATAGAGATGAGTACTGAGGATCTTCATCCACTTCGTATCCTGAGCCAACATATGAACCACTCTCATTGTATCCGTCCATAAATTGGAATCTAGGATTTCCCTCGACAGGGGGAGATTGTGCATTCTCAGAGTGTGGGACATAAATCACATTCACAGGAAGTCCAGACCACACGCCCGAAGCACCAGCCATACCGGTTGAAGACTCTGCGGCTTCATCTACAAAGGATTGGTAAGTCATGGGGTCAAGATGTCTACTGCCATACCATGCAGAGTCCTCAGTACCAGTTGGCACCCAGAATCTGACCGATGAATCTCCTCCATCTGCATCGGATTGCCCCATAAGTAGGGAAGCAAAACCAACAACACCGAGACTACCCATCGTAATTACTCCGGCAGCTGTGTTGAATGAGTGACGCATGAATTGCCGCCTGTCAATCATTTTGGATGATTCCGAATTGGAACCTTCATCTCCAGGCAATGGCCTTAGTCTGAATCTTCTCGCCATATCACACCTCGTACTGCTTCCACTTATCGGGATCATTTGGAGTGATGTATTTCCCTCCACGATGCTTCACAATGACAACATCCGGTAACACATACTTCAGATACACAATTCCCATGATAATCAGAGTCAGCATGACCATGCCTAAATTGAATGAGAGAAGTTGCTGATCCCAATTGTTGAGCAGACCATATGCTAGAGAACCAGCCCAGAATAAAGTCCACAGAACTCCCCACAATGCGACAAGAAGAATCAGGACGGATTCTCCATGAGGAGACATAGATGCCCTGACTACCGTGCCCGGGGCAGGCTCGTTGAAGACTCCATGATTAACTGCCGCTTCTAACTGATCACGAGTCAGGGCAGCACCTTCTAGGGCAGTTCGAGCATCTTCAACGCTAACCTCGCCAGACTGGACCTGCCTGAGAAGAGTCATCACGACATCTTCATTCATATCTGATCACCTCTCTTCAAATGCTTAATCCGTAGCCTTAGCAAATTACTCCTGCCAACATAGTGTCTAGAGAATCCGTAGCGCAAGAATAAACCACAGAACAGAATGACAATGATAACCGCCGCGAAGCCAAGCAAGCCTAGCCAGTGTGCTCTCATTCCGGCTCCCATGTCATGAATCTCCATTCCATGCTCAGTATGGGCCGGTGGCTCTATTTCTCCATTACCGGAGAAGACAACCCTGGTCCTACCGTCATCGACTCCTTCGTCAACTGATGCACTCAGTCTATTCCACTTATCTAGAGCACTAGGTATCTGATCACCATTAACCGAATTTCCAACGAGCCAAATTGTTACCAGGCCTTCGCCTTCAGTTGGTGCAGTCCAAGTGACGCCCCAAGTGCGATCCTCAGTTTGAGAACCTGAATTGGTATGAGTTAGTCTAGTCGGATCATCTTCCCAATTCTGCACATGGCTCTCGAATCCCTCAGATGCACCAAGGGTTCCAGAACTAACCATCATCGAGAATCCTCCAGTATTGGAAGATGCATCTATGTCAGGTCCACCTACTAATTGGATGACTAGTGAATATTGGGAGCCAGATTCGTATCGATATGGCAAACCATCAAGAATCACAGTCACCGAGTTGTCAGGATTTTCGTTGTGGCAGGTACAACCTGCGATGGCAACATCGCCATCTCCATTAGAATCGCCCCCCATACCGAGGTGAGACGCCTGTGAGCCACCAGCAAGAAGTACCAAAATAACACCNAGAACGAGNCCNCTTCGGTAGTCTCTAGTGGTGCTTCNCATGGCNATTCCTCTAGGGGTGCTTCAAGCCACCTAGGATAGGGATATTAACGTTCCAGTTTNNATCCTTCCCGNAGGGAAGACTAACGAGTTTTCAATTTCATCATCAATCGAGAAAACTCAAACCTCGTCACTCCTGCCGACAAGTCGTGTCAGAACGTCGATGGAAGAATTCTTACCAACTCTCTCAGGAACAACTCAACCTCCTAGAGGAGGCCGAAGAATACATGGAGATGCTAGACATCGACAAGGCCGAAAGTATTCTTCTTGAAATGCTTGAGGAGGATGCCAATTGCATACCAGTGTTGAACAATCTGGCCCACATGAATGGGCGATATTTGTCCGATTTTGAGAAAGCGGTCGAGTACTACGAAAGAGTCCTAGAGATAGAACCAGACAATGCTTGGGCGCGCGATGAGAGGCGCAGATACGCCCGATATCTTACCTATGATTGAGCAGATTTAACGACTCACTCTGTAACCGACTGTCATGGATGAGGGTGCGATACTAATCGCAGGAGTGGGGGGCATCGGTTGTATCTGGGCCGAGAAGGCCCACTCTAAGTGCCCGGAACTTTCAGATCTACTGTTAATAGATGCAGACGAAGAATCCTTTGCGGGAGCCGCTACTGCACATTGCCTGCATCTTGATGCAGGAGGGGACGGTAGAGGAACCGCTTCACTCACGGCTCTAGCTGCCCACCGAATCAGAGATGGAAACTCCTCAATATCTCAACTAATGGAAAAGGCCGAGTTGGTGATTATTCTAGCCGGACTCGGCGGAGGGATGGGTTCGGGGGCCGCTGCTGAGTTAGCATCGCTAGCAATGGAATCGGATAGTTTGGTAATCTCGATTGTAGGTTTGCCCTTTGCCGAGCAGCCCCTTCGATATTCTATAGCAGAAGCCTCACTTCCGGAAATTCAGGCCAACTCCAACCTGTGTATCCGAGTAAGCATGGAAAGATTGGCATGGCAAGCTCGCTACAGAGGAACTGACTGGAGGACAGGCTCAGGATGGATAGAAGAACTCGTCGAAGGACTAGTGACGACTCTGGCTAGGGTTGGAAAAATCAATCTGGATTTGATGGATTTGCGTACAATAATCAATCGTCCCGGAAATGCTACTCTGATCGTAGGAACCGGAACTACTGATAAGCCGAGCAGAGTTGTTCATGAGGCGCAGAATTCACCACTTTCAGATATAGGGGTCGAAGGCGCAAAGGGATGTATGATTCAAGTCGAAGGAGGGCCCGACATGACTTTGTCTCACCTCAATGAAGTTACCGAAGCATTCGTTTCGTCACTTGATCCTGACTGCCAAGTAATCATGGGAGCTAGGGCGAGTGATGAGATGGTAGGAAGGATTCGACTAGTCGCTGTAGTAAGTGGGCTTTGACCAAGACGATTAACGACAACCCTCTCGGAGGGACATGGCTCGACCGGGCAAGGTCGCTAGAGGGAAGAGACGTTGGGTAGGCCTATGCATTACTCCTGCAACTGACTCCCGAGAGTCTTGCCATGCATTAATTTCAGATTATTTATCTGACATCAACTGGAAGATGTATGATTACAAATCTAGTCAATCAAGCACTTTAGTAATTATTAGAGTAACTCTCGAGGAATGCGATGACACCATCAGCAAATTGAACGATTCTGGGCCAATTCAAACTCTCACAAAATCTGGTAAGATCAGATTAGTCCGTGAGAGATTAGGGCTCAGCTAGTGAAATTTCCCATTCCAATCTTCCGACCTCATCAGTAATTCCGACATATCCGGACTCCTCAATCTCTAGTCTTCCATTAGTGTGCATGCCCACTATTCTATGAAGAGTATCTCCTAAACGAATTCTTGCCCCCTGAGAAAGAATATTTGCCAAACCATTCCAAGAAATCTCGACTATATCGGACTCTGAGACTTCTGGAATATTCTGCTTCGTCTCCAACAGAGATGCCATTGACGCATCTACCAATGAGAAGACATCCATCAGTTCCATTTCAGGTAAATATTCCAGCCAGCCTGCAATCTCTCTATCTCCCAACAATGCCGAGTCTCGATTTATTCCAACTCCTACTCTAAGAACAGACTCTGAAGTTGAACTTTCAATTAGAACTCCTCCTAACTTGACTCCTTGCGGATTAATCAAATCATTAGGCCATTTACAATAGCACCCGAGCGCTGAACTTATTGCTGCACCGATTGAGGTCTGAAGGAGCCCTGGATTCAGCAATCCAGATTCTGCAAATGGGATAGACCATGTACACGCCAAAGCCCCATCAATAGTTTCCCAATTAGAATCTCTACGTCCACGACCATTTTCTTGATTCAGAGACAACACTCTTCCCCACAGCGATTCATCCATCCTTCTCGCTTCATCCATTGTCGATTCA
>PAQG01000016.1 GCA_002709645.1 Acidimicrobiaceae bacterium | reverse complement strand
CGACTTCGCTCCGGTTTTCACATTCTTTTGAATTCGGTTACCCGTAAAGTAATCTTCTTCTGCTACTACATAGCGGAGAAAATCTTTTCGTTCCTGAATTTGTTCCATTTTTGCCTCGTCTGGTTCAAAGGTGGCGAGGAAATTCTGGTGGGTAACCGAAGTGTCGGGGTCAGACCCAGGAAACAACTGAGAGACTTGATAGATTTTGCCCCCTTCACGGTATCGGGTCTCTTCTATGCCAAATGAAGCTATTGAGATGTGGGGGAAAATAGTCCAGACGCCACTGGTGAGCATAGACAGTGGCCATTCTTCTTCTGGAGTTCCAGCTAAATCTAGATGTCGGTAATCGGGGACCTGCATGCGTTGATGGGGACCCCAGTGAACAAACTTCGCGGCATTACAGTAATCTGGCCCGAATGTTTCTCCATGGAGAATTGGAAGGTGGTATTGGTCGAGGTAGCCGTCGTAGGCGACTTTCCAATTCGGCCCTTCAATCGTTTGCCGACCTACAAAAACACAATCAGCTAACCCATGATTATCAAGCAACTCATCATACCCAGCCAAAAACTCATCAAGATAGAGCTCAACCCCTGGCGTAACCGAACCCCAAAGAATCCCTACACGTTCTTCCACATTCAACGGCGTTAATCCCATACACGAAGTATCTACCTCACCAAAGTCCTGATCATCCAAGATAGCGACAAGATCACCCGTGAGATTATACGTCCACGCATGATACGGACACGAGAAACTCCTCGTGCTGCTATTCCCGTTATCAACGAGTTGGGCTCCTCTATGGCTACACATGTTGACGAAACCTCGAACGATACCATCTCTTCCCCTCACGAGGATAAGTGGCACGCCAGCGACCTCCATCGCCTTATAATCACCGGCCTTAGGAATCTCCACACTAAACCCAAGGACAAGAGGAAGCCGTTTGAAAATAAGATCCATCTCCGCTTCCCAACGGTCAGGGTCGAAATAATTCGTTACAGGAATACGAAAAACATCATCAGCAAGTGGCAATTCTCCACTTTTCATTATCTCGACATGGCGTCGTGTTAGCTCAACAATTTTTTCTCTGCTCATCTTCGCTCCATGCTATCGTATTTAGTTTTGCATGAAATTTATAGTGGTGTCACTTCTGAAGAAGAAAAAATAATTCAATTCCTACAATCACCAGTTTCAATACCAGTTTTTGTTAATTCTGAAGTAACTTTTATAAATTCTTTGCTGGAAATACCGTATGAGATTCCTTCATTATTTATTGATCTTGAGAAAACTAAACCTATAACTTCACCATCTGTATTCACGATTGGTCCTCCTGAATCTCCTGGAGCTACAGATGCTGCTAATTCCATTCCCGACCGTACGAACTCTCCTTCTCCATAAATATCAGCCATTGATATATTTATCAGACGTTTGATCTGAGAAGGGATAACTTGAATTTCGTTTTCACTTCCGACCATTAAGGCAACATCTATTCCTACGCGTGGCTTACTAGTTTGGAGAGGTTTCTGAGTGATCTTTGAACTATCTAATAATGCAAGGTCGGTCTTAAAATCTATAGCAATCACAAAGGAACTGAATTCGCTACCATTAGAGTCTATGATGCTCAGACTTTCACTACCGGCGACGACATGGGCATTTGTAAGGACTCCTTCTTGTACTAAAACTCCAGTACCAAACGAATTCTTTCCACAGGTTAATGCTTCAATAACGAAAACTGAGTTTTGAACTTCATCTACCCTTCCATCCAAAAAAATATCTTGATCTTCTGAAGTCCCTCGACTGCAACAAGTAAGAAGTAGCAAAATAATGCTTATCATCGAAAATATTCTTAGTTGTATAGACATATCCCAAACGGTAGCGCGTCTCTGAGGTTTATCCCTTTAAGATGATCACTTGATGAATTACTTTTGATCTTTTATTCAAAGATTCATTGAGTAGCTATATAGCAGAGAAGATATGGAATGAACGATCAAGAAATAAGGGGCGTTTGGCTTGGACTATCTGGGTACGTTCTATGGGGTTTATCACCAATATTTTGGAAAGCCCTAAAAGATGTTGAGGCGCTTGATATTCTCTCGTGGCGGGTCATTTGCACGTTTATCTTCACAATTATTTGTAACGGATTCCTCAAAGCCAATAGAGGAAGAAGTAAACAAAACTTTTCACCTTCAAAAAACAAATTCTCATTGGTGGCAGGTCTTTTAATCGGTTTTAACTGGGGGATGTTCGTTTGGGCGGTAGAGGCTGATCATGTCGTTGATGCTTCTTTGGGTTACTTTATGAATCCTTTAATGAACGTTTTTCTAGGTGTAGTTTTTCTTAGAGAAACTCTCCGTAAAGCTCAATGGGCTTCCGTTGCTCTTGCTGGGACAGGTGTAATATGGCTAACTTTCGCATTGGGATCGTTCCCATGGATTTCGTTAACACTGGCAACATCATTTGCTTTTTATGGATTAATAAGAAAGGTTGCGCCTGCTGGGCCACTTAATGGCCTTACGATCGAAACGACTACCCTTCTTATCCCAGCTATTCTTCTTCTCCTCATCCGAGGGAACGGTCCTACCAATTTAACTAGTAGTACTGGAACCACAATTCTGATTCTTCTTTCAGGTGTAGCCACGGGTATCCCATTGCTATTCTTCGCCTCTTCAGCTCGCAGGGTCCCTTTAAGTATTCTTGGCTTGCTCCAATACATCACACCAACTCTGCAATTCCTCTTAGGTGTTTTCGCTTACAACGAGGACTTTGATAGTAAACGACTTGTAGGGTATGTCATTGTATGGAGCGGATTATGTATTTTCGCTTTTGATAGTTTCCGACTAAACGAAAATGATCAGACTTTAACTGATTAATTTCGCAAAAAGATTCTTAATATACTCTTAACTAAATCTAAGATTGCATTTACTATACTCAAACACAATATGGACCTAACCTATTTGAAAGGATGGTCCAATGACCAAAGCAAACTTGAAGAAACCCTTTTTTACAGCGGTAATATCTTCACTATTATTCGCAGGCGTAATTGTTGCTGTGCCACTAATTGCTTCAGCCCAAAGTGGATCTGACAATGGTAACGATGTTGTCGATGTTGATGATCGTAAAGAAGTTACAGATCGCAGCGATGGTAAGGGGAAAAAAGATAACTCACTTCGAAATGGGAAACACGGAAAAAAATTCCACGTCCTGGGCGAAGTTATGGAATCTGTCGGCCTTGAAAAAACAGCTTTACGAGATGGCATAAAAGCCGGTCAAACATTTGGAGAAATTGCAGAAGCGAACGGAATCTCCTCGGAAACAGTTGTGCAAACTATTGTGGACGTACTTACCGAGAAATTAAACGAAGCCGTTTCTGAAGGAAAAATAACTGGTGATGAAGCTTTAGAAAAAGCTTCCCAAATACGAGAGCGAGCAGAAGAAGTTGTTAACAATCGCGTCGGCGATGGTAAGGGGAAAAAAGATAACTCACTTCGAAATGGGAAACACGGAAAAAGACCACTTATAAAATCCTAAGAAAGTGAAAAGTAGTTAACTCTCTATCTTCAACACCCTTACCAGCTGCTCCCCCAATGGCTGGTAGGGGTGTTCTGATATTTTTCTGATTTTTGAACGAAGTATGATTTCGTTTGTGTTGATAAGGTTTGAGTGAAGTAGTCTTTATCCATGCGTGCATGGCAAGTGAGAGAATTGGGAAACCCGGCAGACGTTTTAGAACTCAATGAGATACCTGATCCGCCAGATCTCCAAGCTGGCGAGGTGCAGGTTTCAATTCAATCTGTTGGGATTTCGTTTCCTGATGTGCTTCAGTGTAGAGGGGAATACCAGATCAAACCTTCGTTGCCTTGGGTACCAGGAGGGGAAAGTGCTGGAGTTGTAAATGCAATAGCAAACGATGTTAAAGACTTTGGTATCGGAGACAGAGTTATGATGCTCGGTGGAGGCTTAGTTGAGAAAGTGAATACATCTTCATTCGGTTTATGGAAAATCCCAGAAAATTTTGCCTTTGAAAAAGCAGCAGCTGTACCGGTGAATTATGGGACAACTTGGTTCGCTCTTCATGAACGAGCCTCCCTACAAGCTGGAGAAACTTTATTAATTACCGGTGCAGCAGGAGGAACAGGATCAGCGGCTATCCAACTTGGTAAGGCAGCCGGAGCAAGGATCATTGCGATTGCCGGTGGTGAAGAGAAAGTTGAGCAAACACTTCGTTTAGGAGCCGATCATGCCATTAATCATCAATCGACTCCAGATTGGGTGGATGAAGTCCGGGCGTTAAGCGACGGGGGTGTTGACGTTGCTTACGATCCAGTAGGTGGCGAAACTACACATCAAGTACGTAGGTGTATGGCTTGGGATGGAAGATTACTAATAATAGGATTTGTCGCTGGGATACCTGATTTACCAGCAAATCATATGCTTCTCAAAAATTACAGTGTTGTCGGAGTGCATTGGGGAGCTTCTCTAGGGCGTAACCCTGCATCTTTGAACAATCAAATGGTTTCTGTTTTGAATCATGCTGAGATAGGAGCCGTAGATCCATTAATTTTCCCCCCTTACAAGTTCTCCGAGGGGGCAACTGCTATTCAGGATCTCGCGGATAGAAAAACATGGGGGAAGGTCATCGTTCGTGTCGGATGATTCTCAGTACCTTTCCATAACAGAAAACTACAATCACCTCGCTGTACGGCGCATTGGTCGAGCGTTGTATGCCACTATTGATAACCCTCCCATCAACCTGATCACAAAATCGCTTCTCATTGACCTGATAAAATTTTCACAATGGGTTGAAGAGGATGAAGAAAGCACAGTGCTTGTCTTAGAAAGCAGTAATCCTGATTTTTTTATTGCACATTTTGATGTAGAAGCCCTTCTAGAAATAGATAGTGAGTCAAGGACAGGACCCGTGAATTCATTAACAGTTTTTGATGAATTATGTGAAAGGTTTCAAAAGATGCCCAAAATAACTATCTGTGTTGTAAGAGGAAGAGTTGGCGGTGGTGGAAGCGAAATCGCTATGTCATGTGATTTACGTTTCGCTGAGCTTGAATCCGCAAGAATGAATCAAATGGAAGTACCAATCGGTATTATCCCAGGTGGAGGCGGAACCCAAAGATTGCCAAATTTGATAGGTTATCCTCGCGCAATTGAGCTGATAGTCGGAGGTTTGGACCTTGATGCAAAAACTGGTGAAAGATGGGGGTATTTCAATAGGTCACTCCCTTCAACAGAACTTACTTCTTTCGTCAATAAATTTGTTCAAAGAGTCAGCAGTTTTGACCCTGCTGCAGTAAGAGCAAGTAAACAGGCGCTTCAACTAACCCTTCCTGACTTTACCGAAGGACTGATTGAGGAAAACAACCTGTTTAATGAGAGAAACTATTCAGAAAACGGTAGGAACCTTATGCGTCAATTCCTCAAAATGGGTGGGCAGACAATTGATCAAGAACTAAG
Source organism: Acidimicrobiaceae bacterium (assembly GCA_002709645.1). Taxonomy (GTDB): domain Bacteria; phylum Actinomycetota; class Acidimicrobiia; order Acidimicrobiales; family UBA8592; genus UBA8592. The sequence goes on along the minus strand of PAQG01000016.1, from coordinate 45,744 downwards.
AATTGAAGATTTCGTTCTTGAAGTAACCAATGAGATGAATTCCGAAAACTGAACTTGTTATTAGGAAAATAAAATGAAGCCTATTAAGCAAATACGATCCTTTAGAAGAAGTGGGAAGGTTATGGCAATTTTCTCGCGGATTTTCTCTAGACATGACTTTCAAGAAGACATTAACCTGCCAGTAGATTCTCCGATTCTTTTTGCCGCTAACCACCGTAGTTTTTTCGATGTAATCATCGCGTGGGCCGTTTTTTCAGAAAGCGGTATTAACTGCCATTGTTTTATTCGAGCGGACCTCTTTGAGAAACCAGTAATTGGGTCGTGGCTAAAACGAAATGGCTGTATTCCAGCATCTCGCTCAACTCGTGAAGAGGCGGAAAAACGAGCTATCACTGAGTTGAACTCAGGCCATGCAGTTGCAATCATGCCAGAGGGAAGACTAGTCCCACCTGATGAAAGACCTGATGGAGTGGGTCAAGGTCGCCCCGGGATTTCAAGAATTGCGCGTGCAACAGGCGCTAAGATCGTTCCTGTTGCTATTGAGGGAAGTGAAATCGTCTGGCCATTAGGGAGAGCATTTCCGATACCGAAACTAAAAAAACCACTAGTTTCAGTTAGGTTCGGAACTCCGTTCCATCTTACTTCAGACGATGATATTGAAAATGTTGAAACGATCATGAACAGTATTAGAGATCTTCTCACAGAAGGGAAAGATCTTTAAGTTGAGCTAGTTCAACGAGATTCGTCTCCTCTTCGGAACTCAAGAGTTAAATTGTTAACGACCTCAATAAGGTCATCCTCGAGAGGGTTATTGACTGCATTGATGGCATCCTCTAATTGCGATGGTTTCGTTGCTCCGATTATGGGAGAAGTAATGACAGGATTGGCTAGAACCCATCCAACCGCTAAATGTGCGAGACTTATCCCCGCTTCCTTTGCAAGCGGTTTAAGAGCATCAACCACGTCATGTTTCTGTTCACTCCAGTATCTTTCCAAATATCTTTCTCCCTGGCCACCTTCCAACGTAAATCTCGAACCCTCCTCTGGTGCTTCACGTTTATGTTTTCCAGTAAGAAAACCTCCTGCAAGTGGGTTATAAGGAATAACCCCAATCTCGGCGAATTCACATAATTTTAAAAGTTCACGTTCCGGTTGGCGGAATAGGAGGTTATACCTTGGTTGGACCGTATCAAATCTAATAGTTGATGCGTTTTCTGATTTTCCAAGCGTCAATGCTAGAAGCCACGCTGGATAGTTGGAACATCCTGCGTAGAGAATTTTTCCTTGCCGCACAAGGTCATCTAAAGCGCTAAGGGTTTCCTCCATTGGAGTTTCATAATCAGGGAAATGCACTTGGTATAGATCAATATAGTCAGTCTGTAATCGGCGTAAAGATTCCTCAACAGAATCTATAATGTTTCTTCGGCTGGATCCCCCCTGCCAAGGATTTTCGCCTGTCGGGGCCCAAAACTTTGTCGCGAGAACAACGTTTTCTCTTTTTGGTTGAATCCATCGTCCAATGATATTTTCAGTTTCTCCTACTAGATCTGGTTTCCCATTTGCAGGGTATATATCTGCTGTATCGATAAACGAAATTCCGGAATCCAATGCGTAATTGAGTACAGCGTGTGAAAGATCCTCATCACACTGATTTCCGAAAGTCATTGTTCCAAGACACAAGCGAGAAACTTTGAGACCAGTCCTACCTAATCTTTTGTATTCCATTATTTGTTTCCTTTAGTTGAATTAAACCGGTTTGCAGTCCGAGTCGCAACCATCATCTGTTCGCGGAACTGATGACTTAACAGGGCGGTGCAAAATTGCAGATTCAAACTGGACTCTCCACTTTTCAGAGTCAGTTCTCACAACGGTTCCATCAACTATGAGATTGTAGCCACCGCTTTCAGATGGTGGCCAAAGTATTGAGATTCTAGAATTTTGCTCAGCGTTCTTTGAGCTTCTCTTTCCTAATTTAATGAAAAGTGAATCTTCACTAATTTCGAAACTTGAATGTGTTACATGTGGATAATCATCGGCACTAGATGTAATGAAATACGCGGATGTTCCAAACTCTTCAATAGTGTGGATCAAATTTTCTCGATCAACAGGAATGCTCATGCGAAAACTGTTCGGCCAATCCATTCAGCTATCAAAGCTGGTTTTTCTTGTCCTTCAATTTCAACTGTCATTTTTCTGGTTAAGTCCACAGCGTTATCTTTTAAAACTACGTCTACAGCTTGGGCAGTAGCACGAATTTTAGAACCAGCAGGGACTGGATTTATGAACCGCACTTTGTTCATTCCATAATTTACTCCCATTAGTATTCCTTCCATTCGCGGGGTTTCAACTGGGATGGTTGTTGAAAGATGTACGAGCATGGATAATGTCAAAAACCCATGGGCAACTGTGCCGCCGAATGGAGTTTGCGCTGCACGCTCAGGATCAATGTGAATGAATTGATGGTCAAGTGTTGTATCCGCAAAATCATTAATTCTTTCCTGAGTTAGTTCAAACCATTCACCAGTTACTGCGTCGTCTCCAACTGTTGACAACATTGCTTCGTAAGCTTTTTGCGCATTCTCACTCATATTTCCTCCATATCGTTCTATATGAGACTAGACCTTGAATTCTAAAGACAGAAATCTAAAGAACATAGATTCTGATGTAAATAAGGTTTGATTAATGCGCTTTAAAGAATTTAGTGCTATTCATTTCATGTGGCTGCTTTTCCAGATCCCCTACGAATCCTTGACTTAGCACAGACTAGGGCCGCATCTGTGATCGCATCTATCAGAGATGAACAACTTGACCTAGCAACACCATGTGATGAATGGTCAGTTCGGGATGTAATTAATAAATTAGTTGCCTCAACGCTTCTTTTCGCTTCCTTCGGTCGTCGAGAAGCAGGAGATCCTAACCTTGATCTGATACATCCGAAGGATTTAATCGGCACAGATCCACTTGGTACCTTTTCTCAAGCAGCAACTTTATGCAGAAAAGCTTGGAGAGAAATTGGCGCACTTGATGGGATGGCCACCTCTACTATCGGAGAAGCGAAAGCGCGTTCAGTTTTAAATGCAAGGATCTTTGATACGACTGTGCTTTCTTGGGACATTAGTAGCGCATGCGGATTACCTTGCCTTATTGATGAAGAGCATGCAACGTATGTGCTTCGAGTTGCCCAAGCTTTAGTCCCAGCAGTTCGCTCCCACAATAAAGAACGTTATAAGGACCCTGTTGAGATCAATGAAGATGCATCAACTTTAACTCAACTTATTGCCGTAACGGGCCGTAACCCTTTCTGGAAACCAGAAGGAACATAGATAAAACAAATTACAGATAGCTAACTTCTAGGGACTTCAATCCACGGAATTTCTTTATCTACACGTGGTTCCCCAGGGAGACCCAATACTTGCTCACCGAGAATATTTCTCATAATTTCCGATGTCCCTCCTTCAATTGAGTTCGCCCGAACTCTTAGAAATGCATATCGGGGTCCATGAATAGAACCATCTGTTGATAAAAGTTCAGGCCTTCGAAATGTATAGTCAAAATCTATCTGTCCCTCTGGGCCCATCAAGTCCAGACAGAGTTCATAGATTGCCTTATTTAACTCAGCAGAAGCCAGTTTACCGATTGAACCTTCTGGTCCAGGATTTCCAGCTTTTGCAGCAGTCGAAGCTCTTTGGTTAGTTAATCTTAAAGTTTCTGCTTTCGCCCAAAGCGACATCAATTTGTCCAGTGTTGCTTTATTCTGCCGTTCGACAGGTAACGCTTTCCAAAGCTTAACAGCGTCACTAATTGGACCCATTCCAGGTTTTGATGTGCTCCCACCGCTGCTCCCACCGATAGCTGATCTTTCATTCATAAGAGTAGTTAATGCGACTCTCCAGCCTTCACCAACGTCGCCAATTCGGTGGCTGTCTGGGATGCGGACTTCAGTTACATAGACTTCGTTAAATTCAGCTTCCCCAGTTATCTGACGGAGTGGGCGCACTTCTACTCCTTCAGCACGCATGTCAAGAGCGAAATATGTCATGCCTTTATGCTTGGGTAATTCGGGGTTGCTTCTAGTTACTAGCATCCCCCAGTCTCCAAGGTGCGCCAGAGTGTTCCAGACTTTTTGACCACTGACAATCCATTCGTCACCATCGCGTTCTGCTTTGCAAGCTAAACCAGCAAAGTCGGATCCGGCACCTGGCTCAGAGAATAGTTGGCACCATCTCTCCTCACCCGTATACATTGGCTTCAAAAAACGCTTTTTTTGCTCTTCGGTACCATGCGTTGAGATCGTAGGTCCGGCTAAAGACATAAAAAATGTGGTTGGGTCTGTAGGCTCGGCACCTGCTTCACGCATGCGTCGTTCAATTATCCTCTGGAGATTTGGCCGCATCCCAAGCCCTCCCTCACCTTCAGGGAAGTGAATCCACGCTAACCCAGCATCAAATCTTGCTCCTCTAAAAACAACATTATCCATATTTTCGGGATTATGATTCCTAAGGAATTCATCGACTAGCTCACTTACGTGCGTTTCCTCTTCAGTTCGTGTCTTTGGCTTTGTATTAGATGAGTTCATATAGGTATTGTCTCTCAATTTCTTAAACAATGCTCATTCAGAAACTGGAATTCTTCGGCTTCCGTATCGGATAGCTACCTAAACTATTCAGGAAGTCGAAGGTTCGGATCTGCGCCTGTATAAAGACTACTGGGACCGTCTTGGCTATATCGCCTCCAGGCAGCGGCAGCGACCATAGCTGCATTATCTGTGCAGTAAGAGCGGCTCGGAACGAAAGAGTGTAAACCTTCTTGGAGGCATACATCAAGCACTGCTTCTCGTAATCGGGAATTTGCTGCCACTCCACCTCCAATGCATAACCCCTTAGCGTTAATTTCAATAGCGGCTTTTTTAGCTTTTGTCACAAGAACATCAACCACAGCTTCTTGAAATGAAGTTGCTATATCTTCAATTGGGGTTCCTGGATTTTTCCTAACATAGTTAATTACCGAGGTTTTCAAACCACTAAAACTAAAGTTGTATCCTTCGTGAAGCATTGGGCGTGGAAATTCTATTTCTGGTTTGCCAGATACAGCTAACTGATCGATGATCGGTCCGCCTGGGTAACCAAGCCCCAAATATCTAGCGACTTTGTCATAAGCCTCTCCTGCAGCATCATCAAGGGTTTGACCAAGAATTTTATAACTTAAATGGTCATCCATGGCTATTAGCATGGTGTGGCCACCTGAAACGAGTAAAACTACAAGAGGTAGTTCTAAATCTGGCTCTTCCAGAAAACAAGAATAAAGATGCGCTTCAAGGTGGTTAACACCGATAAATGGTTTCTTCCAAACAAGTGCAAGTGATTTCGCTGCGCTTACTCCTACTAATAACGAACCAATTAGGCCAGGTCCTCTAGTTGCTGCGACTAGATCTACATCACTATGATCGATGCCTGCTTCAACTAGAGCTTGAGCAATAACCGGAGTGATGAGATCTACATGGGCTCTGCTTGCAACTTCTGGAACAACACCTCCATAACGAGCATGAATGTCTACTTGGCTGCTGACCACGGATGACAGCACATTTTTACCGTCAGCTACAACCGCTGCTGCAGTTTCGTCACAGGAGGTTTCAATCGCTAAAACTAAATTTTGAGTCATGTTGGAATACCTTCAATTTGAACTTTTGCAAAAACAGAATTCTCTATTTCGTTAAGTTTGGTTTTGAAAGTCTTTTCAGATAGTTCGCGTAACCACATTATGATGGCATCTTCACCATCACTCTGATAGTAGCCACGACGGATACCAACAGGTGCAAATCCAAATTTTCTATAGAGTGCTTGTGCAGAATCATTAGATGCCCTGACTTCTAATGTGATCCCCGTAATAGTTTCAGATTGGTCAATAAGGCTTTTAATCAAAGCTCTTAGAAGTAAAGTAGCGACTCCTTGATCGCGGAAACGATTGAGTGTTGCAATTGTCGTAATGTGGAAGTCTTTTTCTATTATCAACCCTCCACCAAAACCGATTAGCCGATGCTCGTAGAATGCCCCGAGATATATCCTGTCTGGCCGAGAAAGTTCCTTTTCCCATAATGTTTTACTCCACGGTTCTAAGAAAGCCTCTTCATCAACAGTCATGACAACATCCAGATCTTTATACTCCAAATAATGAAACTTTATTTGTTCAGCAATCATTACATTCGTCTTCTCTGCTTATTGATTTCTAATGCATCTGGTTTTCGGAGATATAAAGGTTTTAATTCTGAAGGGTTGACAAATTCTTCTCGTAAAGCCTTTGCATGAGCTAACTGAACTAACGAAGAAGCTGATGGATATGCCGATCCTGGCTCTGCTGGTTCAACACCTCTGAGGTTTTCAAATTGATCAGCATAACGAATTGCCCCGTCACCGACCATGAGAGTTTCGTTTCCCTGTGCTTGAATTTCCGCAGAGAGATCTTGTGGAGAACTAACTGTGGGATCTGAAACCCTTTGAATTCCCCCGGGAACCTGTCGATAACTTGCATGAAATATTTCATCTCTCCGAGCATCAATTGCAGCAACAATTAACTTCTGGCAATGCCGAGCAGGATACGCTATTAGGTCAAGACTAGATACCCCAATCATCGGGATACCAAGACCAAATGCTATAGAAATTGCTGCCGCCACCCCGACTCTAAGACCGGTGTAAAGCCCAGGACCTATGTCAACGGCAACAACGCTTATCTCATCCAATTCCACTCGAGCCTGTTGCCTAACAAAATCTATTTGCGGAGTTAAGTTCTCCGCATGCCTCTTTCCCCGAGAGGAATGGGTAGAAGCTAGAACACCTTCATGACCCCCAATCGCACATCCCACCTGTGAAGTTGCGCTTTCAATCCCTAAGATCAACATTCTTGAAATGTCCAATCAGTTAGAGAATGTTGCAAATTTACCATCCGGTCGTTCCATACTTCACCGGAAGGGATGAGGGTAATCATTCTTTCATCATCATGATCACAATGCTCAATAAATACTTCTAAGTGGTCTTTAGGCAAAGCAGAGATAATCTGATTTCCCCATTCGATAAGCGTCACAGAATTGCCTTCAAATAACTCTGGTAGTGCTAAATCCCTTACTTCTTCAATTTGTTCCAGTCGGTATACATCTAAATGATGTAATTGCATTTTCCCTTTATACTCTCTAGCTAAGGTAAATGTAGGGCTGGTAATTGGTTCTTTAATTCCGATTGCTTTCCCGAAACCTTGAGCAAAAGCTGTTTTGCCCGCCCCTAAGTCTCCAACGAGAAGAAGTAAATCTCCTGCAGAGACGATATGAGCTATTCGTGAAGCTATGTCATGAGTATCTTGCAAGCATGATGCTTTAAGTTTGACCACACTTTTAGGTTAGTGCTTGACGCAGGAAGAATTGTTTACGCCACTGGTTAGCAAATAAAAAAAATTGAATCAATTTGTAACACTTTTGATCGCCAACTCGACAACAATAGTTGTGAGCGCACGCACGGTACCAAGATCCGCTTCAATCTCTCCAGTTGCTGCAAAAACCACTGCATCTCCATCACCACTTGTGTGGGAGGGAAATAAGGCACGAGCATACCCATCATGAGCACTTTGGCTCGCCAAATAACAGGCAGTTTTATCCATATTCGCATTGGTGGCAACGACTCCTATAGTCGTATTCTCAAATGGAAGCACTTCCGGAAAGGAAAAATTTTCTTCTTTGATAAGCCCTGCAGTAACACCGTTATCTATATCACCACTGGCATTTACGGCTATGAGACAAGCAACAATAAGTTCACCTTCACGAAGAATTGCCCCTCCTAACCCACCAGGTTGAGAGAATTCTTGACCTCTCCATTTCGAAACCGTAGCCCCCGTACCCGCGCCTACTTTACCTAATTGAGACTCATTAGCAGCATTTGTAGCTGCTTCCTTTCCTTGAGTCGGCCCTGGTCGTACCTTCGCATTGCCAGTATTAAGGTCAAATAAAGAAAGACCAATGACAATCGGAACTCTCCCCGACCCTGTCTCAAAACCTACTCCCCCCTGTTCAAGATATTCCATCACCCCTTCACAAGATGAAAGGCCAAATGCTGAACCGCCGGATAACACAACTGCATTCACATGCTGCACATAGCGACTGGGATCCAAAAGTGAAAAATCACGGGTTGCTGGGGCACCTCCACGAATTTCTCCTGAAGCAACAGTATTCTCTGGGAAAAGTATCACTGAACAGCCTGTAGATGCTTCATGGTCAGACCAATGACCTACTCGGATTCCTTTAATTTCATTGATCATTTTTAAACTCTCCCCTATAAGTACCTTCGCGGGATCCGACTTTCTATTCCACAAATAATTTCATATGGGATTGTCCCTAGCCATTCTGCCCAATCTTCTGCGGTGATTGCTTTATCTCCTTGTGAACCAATGAGAATTACCTCATCTCCTGATTGGACGTTTGTCGCACCGCAGTCAACAAGAAATTGATCCATTGTTACATTCCCCACAATTGGAAGTTTTTGCCCCTGTATTATTACCTTTCCTCCCAAGTGGCCGGAATTACGTCTTAGTCCATCTGCATATCCCATAGGGACAGTAGCTATTCGCGTATCACATGATGATTCCCAAGCGAGACCATACGAAACCCCTTCTCCGTTTTTAATGTCTTTAACAAATGAAACTTCCGACAGTAAGCTCATAGCTGGCGCAAGAGATATAGACGGTATCCCTTTCCGATATGGTGGTATTCCGTAAGTAGCTATCCCGCACCGAACCATATCGTAGCGCCCTTCGGGATTATTAATTGAAAGAGCGGAATTCGCTGCATGCCGGATTCTTATTGGAATTTTCGCTTCTTCACATTCTGCTAAAACTGCATTAAAGATTTTAAGTTGATGTTTGGAAAATGGGTTGTTAGGTTCATCAGCAACGGCGCAATGCGTCCACATCCCTTCAAGAGATAATGATGGTCGTTCTTTGATTGACTGGGCCAAGGTAACCGCAAAAGAAGGCTCTACACCCACTCGCCTCATCCCCGTATCTACTTTCAGATGAACGTCCATTACCGTATTACTAGCAGAAGCGGCGGCAGAAGCAGCAGCGATACCTGCACCGCTATAAACTGTCGGGACTAGCCCACAATCAACGACTTCTAACATTTCAGATGGTCGTGGTTCGGACAGAACAAGTATGGGGATTTCTATACCTGCCTCACGTAATTCCTTTCCTTCTTCGACCAAAGCTACAGCCAACCAGTTAGCTCCCGCTTCAACTGCTGCCCTAGCAACGGGTATAGCGCCATGACCATAGGCATCAGCTTTTACTACCGCACAGAAAAGCGCTGGAGAAACAAGTTTCTTTAACTCTTTAATATTTTTGTTGATCACAGCCAAATCTACATCAGCCCATGTAGGTCTCATCTAACACCTCCGATACCGGCTTTAGGAGGTCCGATGCAACCATCCCGAACTTAGAACACCTTTTGCTTGCTTGTCCGTGCACCCAAGCCCCAATAGTAGCAGCTTCTAATGGCGCCACTCCTTGTGCCAACATTCCCCCAATAATTCCACTTAATACATCTCCGGTTCCAGCTGTCGCAAGTCTTTCATCTCCGGCTGTAACTACAAAGCATCGCCCATCAGGGTTTCCAATTATTGTTACAGGCCCTTTTAGAAGCATTACGACATTCATTCGTTGAGCAGCCTCTCGAACATCCTTTATCCTATTTTTGCTAGGCCGATGCCCTGTAACGTACTCAAACTCTTGATCATGGGGTGTTAGTATTATCGTTGTTTCGTTATCATCATCCACAGAAAAATTTTCTCCAATGGCGAAAAGTGCATCCCCATCAAGGACTAACGGAGTTTCTATAGATGAAATAACTTTCCGCAATGACTTAATAGTTAAATTTGATCTACCAAGACCTGGACCTAAAACCATTGACTGGAATCTAGATAATTCACTCTCAGTAATTTCTTCTTCCCACTTTGTTTGGGCGATTGGAAACCCAACTACTTCCGAGAAAGTTTCGGTTATTTCTCCTGGAACACTCATTCTGACATAACCAGAACCTGATCTTTGCGCAGCCTGCGATGCTAAAAAAGGAGCGCCGTTCATTCCAGATGAACCGCCTACAACCCAACACGCAGCTGCCCATTTATGTTGATCAGTATTCTTTTTTGGAAGCCAAGATCTTATATCTGATTCCTCAGCAACGTGTGTTTGAGTTTTCGTCACATCTAGACCAATATCAGCAATTTTGATAACCCCGCAATGAGTTGACCCTGGGGATAACAAATGCCCAGGTTTCATAGCTTGGAATGTAATTGTTTCATCCGCTTTTATAGGTTCACCTAGAGCTTCTCCGGTCAATCCACAGATTCCACTCGGAATATCAACTGCCAAAACAGGGTAAGAGCTAGAAGGGGCCATATAATCTCTTTTTAACCCAGTGCCATATGCAGCATCTATTACCAGATCACATGGAGGAATATCGGAAATACCCTGGTCCGTAGTGAGAATCTGGACTTTCACACCCCACCTTTTTAAATGACTTGAAGCAACACGCCCATCAGCACCATTATTTCCTTTACCGATGAGAACAACGACCCGTTTGCCATAGGTCCCCTTCATCATCTGCCTAGCTCTCCAAGCAGTTGCAATTCCGGCACGTTGAATTAATTCATCAATCGGCTCAGGGGCTAATTTGTCAATTTGATGCATTTCTTTGGGTGTCACAATCGGAATCATTCAACTACCTCTTATGGAGATACAACTGAGCTATAAAGGTTTTTTGCATCTAGGCTCTCCATAGTTCCGCTAGTTCCTCTACAGGCATTATCAACAAATCCTCGACTTGTATGGAGGCAAGAATATCCGATCGGAATGTTGGTTCTGTTTCAGTAACGTGGTCAAAAATTTGCGTGTACCTTCCCTGATACCCTTGCAGGACATGACGTGCCGCCTGCTCTGAGAGGTGGTCTCGAAGTTGAATATGTATCAAAGTTAGGCCTACCGATTGCTTGTCTTTAACTTCAGGAACCAGAATTATGATTCTTCCATCATGTCTACCTTTAGTGATCATCACATTTTGTTGCAAGGCAACGAGGTGTTTACTCCCTCTTAGTTTTGGATCCCGTTGAGTCCGCGATGTTAAATCTCTCGCGATCCCTCCTTTATCTATGACATGCAATTGAGCGTTCCCTTTCTCAGGGTTTCCTTCAATCGCATAACGAATGAACCCGCGAGTAGTTTCAACCGCTACATCTAAAGCAGCAAGATTTCGAAGGTTTCGATAGCTAATTCGATCTCTTGGCATTCCTGACCTAATAACTTCTGCTACCAAGTTAAGTTGGATGAGTTCCTCATCTGAACGTGAAATCCCAACAGTAACAGTTTTCGCTTGATGCTTTATTGCATCAATCGGCCTAATTAATTCTTCAATACCTATTGTTAGCGCAGCATTAAGATCTTCTAGAATCGTTGCCGGGGTTCCCACTTTTCCTGAATCAATTTGGTAAGAATCTAAGGGAATATTTCCAAGAGCGTACCTGTAAAGAGTAGCAATCCGTGTGGCCGTACTTGCTTCCAAGCTCCCGTTGTATTCCCCTGTTCGAAGACCATCAAAAAATCTTTTTGACACTTCTTCCAATTTTGGTTTTAACGCATCAAGTAATTCCTCTGCAGAAATTTGCGGATTAAAAGAAAGTTGTTTTTCTATAGAGGAACGTGTTTCACGAAATGGATTTGCTAATGCATTTATTGAAAGAGCAGCTTCATAGCCAAATAGGTGCCCAGCCATTGCTGATAAGACAAAAGCTAATTTATGGTCGGTGTGAGGAACCGATATCACTCGATGAGCTGACGGGTATGCCCCTACATTGTCACTTATTACTATTGGAGCACCTTTGTGCGCTTTATAAATCGCTACTTCTTTAGCAACATCAGCTTCTGTTGAATCGTGAAGTCCGGTTGCGCAGATTAATATCATCGGCTCTGATGACAAGTCAATATGTTTTTTATCTTCCGTGAAATCAGCTGCTATTGATTTGTAGCAAAGCTCAGAGAGCTTAATTCTAACTTCCCTTGCGGCAATGATATTCGAGCCATTCCCTACTATTGCCCAATGTCGTCGTGATGGAGCTAATTCTGACGCCACTTCACGAATATTTGGTTGCTCTAGCAGGACTTCTTTCATTTTTGATGGGAGTTCCTTGAGAGCGATAAGTAAATCATGTCTATTCTGTATTTGTATTGGATCTTTAGGAACACCATTTGCAGCATCCGAAATCACGATTCCTAAAAGGAAACCTGCAGCTACCTGCGAATAAAAGGCTTTTGTTGATGCCACGCTCATTTCAATATCCCTACCATCAGACGTGTAAATGACACCCTCTGATTTCTGTGCAAGGTCAGAATTACGCCTATTAACAATAGAAATTACTGAAGCACCACGGGTACGAGCTAGGTCAACAGTTCTATTAGTATCTGTCGTGGTTCCTGATTGACTTATTGCGATAACCATGACATCTGACATATCAGTTTTAAGCCGGAACCCAGATAGCTCTGTTGCTGGTAAGTCTTCAGTTGGTATTGTTGTTTCTTCATTTAAGTATCTTGACAATGCTTGTCCAGCAACGGCAGCCGTTCCCTGTCCGATAACATAAATTTTCTTAATCTTAGATTTTCCTAGTTTCTTTACTAATGAACTAGGAAGTTCCTCTTCCGAAAGAAGAACTTCTAAACCATTTTCATTTTCAATTAACTTCCCTCGCAAAGTCTTCTCAAACGATTCAGGCGCTTCAAATATTTCCTTTAGAAGAAAATGAGGAAAATTTCTCCTATCAATATCTCGGGTTGTTATCTCAGTCGTTTCCACTTCTGTGGCTTCTATAGGCAATGGAGTTCCGTCATATGCAGTACGCTTTATCCCTTCAAGGGTTCCAGCTTTTCCCAATGATAAGGTCAGAATTTCACCTGGGCCGCTTACAAGTTCTTTACGACTATTAATTGATTCACCATTTAGGCGCAAGTATTTATTCGTGGTCTCAACTAGTCCATAAGGTTCACTCGCGACAATAAACGCATCTTCTGCGAGTCCAACGTATAAACCTTGCCCGCTTCCACGAAGCCCTAGCGATAATTCATCTGGTGCTACTGCGCTGTTTGTAACGATAGCGACCGACCCATTAAGAGAATTGACTGTTTCTCTAAAAGCTTCATGGATATTTTCGCGATTTACCCCGAGATCTGATAGTTCTTTCGACATAATTACAGGTATGACTTTAGAATCAGATGTAATTAATCGAGGGATTTGTAAATTCTCCGATTTTTTTAGATCAGCAAAGTTGTCTACGTCTCCGTTAGCGACAGCGACGACGTAAGGGGCTTGATTTTCATTAAGCACTTCCGAATTCATAGGATGAGCATTTGGTTCTGAAATAATTCCAACACTGGCCCACCGAGAGTGACCTATCACTACCCCAGTAGCTGACTCTGTTTGAAGAGCACCATGGAGAAGATCATCGGCGGATATCAATTCTCGTAAGGCTTGAGAATTGTCACCCAATTCTCCGATTTCAGATGCCACCTTGTAAACGAAACTTAGGGTTCCTTCAAATTCTCTTATTGCACCAGACCCATAATTTATGTCCTGCGATCTAAGCGCAATAGCTGACTGAATTACCGGATCGCTGAGATCAAGTCCATGATTTTGAATCATTAAATGTAATCCTGCTGAATCTCTTCCTCGAACTTCTAGCCGGTCGATTCCAGTAAGTACTTCTTGAATCGACACAAACAATTCAACAGAACTCTCATCAGAATAACTTCCAAAGAGTTCTTCAATAGCTAAAGCAACACCCACACGATCTTGACTTATATGCCAAAGAAGGTCCTTTAATTCAATTAGTGATTTATTGATCTCCTCTAACTCACCGCTACCGAATTTTTCTGAAATAATTGCTAACTCGAATTGTTGAAGTTCTGTTTCTAAGCTTGCGCATATTTGTATAAGATAATCCCCAAACGATGGGTCTCTAAGCAGACATTTTATTCCTGCCACTCCTGAGAGTTCTTTTTTTAAAATCTTGAATTTTTCTATTATCGGACCAATATCTGCAGGAGTTTGAGGGGCGATTAACTGGTCGAGAGCAGCAAGTTGCTCAAGAGATTCCCTTACAGGGGTTACTCGTATTGATTTTTTTCTTGCTATAGCGATAATCCCACACATATATCTATTGTAGAGATTGATCTCGCTCTTATCACTACAGGACGTCTATGAACGGTTTTTACTTACTAGTAGAAAGAATTTTTTCAGCAATTTTCACTAATTGCTTAGCATAAGCATCTACTTGTTTTTGCATAGGAGCTTCAACCATTATTCTCAGAATCGGCTCTGTACCTGATAGACGTACTAATACACGCCCTGTATCTCCTAACGATCTTTCAATTTCGTCAATAAAGGGTTTCATTTCAGAAATAATTTCAGTTTCAATTATTGGTAATGTAACTGCTCTCAAAGATTGCGGAGATTTCTGCATAGAAGATTGAGAAAGCTCTTTACTTGTTTTCTCTGACCTCTTAAGAACATCCAGAATTTGCAGAGCGGTAAGAATCCCATCTCCTGTAGTCGCTATATCAGGAAAAATAATATGGCCAGATTGCTCTCCCCCCAATGACCAATTATTTTTCTGAAGCGCTTGAGAAATATGCCGGTCACCTACAGGTGTTACGTGCGTATTTATGTTCAGTTCTTTCATAGCAAGATGGAAACCTAAATTTGTCATAACGGACACAACTGCTGTTTCATCACGCAGAACACCTCGATCATTCATATCATTAGCAAAAATTGCTATTAGATGATCACCGTCAATTATTTCTCCTTCACTATCAACAGCTAGAGCTCTATCTGCATCGCCATCAAAAGCTATTCCCAGATCAGCGCTTGTGTCTTTAACTGTTCTAGTAAGGTCGCCCATATTTGTTGACCCAGAATTTAAATTTATATTTCTACCATTTGGCTTATCATGAATTGAAATTACTTGAGCCCCCAGTTCTTTAAATAATTGTGGGGCGAACGCACTCGCGGCACCATTTGCTGAATCAACGACAACAAGTAAGTCACCCAAGTTTGGGCTAAGAACGCTATTCCTTAACAAAGTTAACCATGATTGCATAAGGTCGCCACGCAAAGATGACGGTAATAGTTTCTTAATAAACTTCGGAGTAGCACATTCTTCTTGGAGTATTATTTCAATCTTTGATTGTTCGTCATCTGGCAGTTTCTTTCCACCTGGAAGAAAGAACTTTATCCCGTTATATTCTGCCTGATTATGTGAAGCAGAAATTACTGCTCCACCAAATTTATCAATTGATGAAATATGCGCAATCGCAGGTGTCGGTACTACTCCCATATATTCGTATGAGGATCCTGCTTCCCTGAAACCGCTCGCTAATGCTTGCGCAAATATCGGACCTGTTTCTCTGCCATCTATTCCTATAGCAAAAGTTTCTATCCCAGTAACTTGAGCAGTCGCTAATCCTAACTTCGCTACCCACTCTGGTTCCAGCTCATCTAACGCCAATCCCCGAACACCATCAGTTCCAAATTTCAATCCCATAGGCTTCATATCCCATCTAGAAGATTGTTGTAAATCCAAACAAAAGCAACTTACTCATTTAGTTTTAAATAATAGGTTGAAAACCTATTAAATTAGCGTTTTGAGAATTGTGGGGCTTTTCGGGCTTTCTTGAGTCCGTATTTCTTTGATTCCTTCTTCCGTGAATCTCTGGTTAGGAAACCGGCTTTTTTCAATGATTCACGGTGATCACCATCAATATCTACCAAGGCTCGGGCTATTCCAAGCCTTAGAGCCCCAGCTTGACCAGTTGAACCGCCCCCACCAATGGTTGCATCAATATCGTATGAAGATTCGGTGCTAGTAATTCTCAAAGGCTCAGTAATAATCATCCTGTGGGTATCAGAAGGGAAAAAGTCCTCTATCGTTCTTCCGTTAACAGTCACAGTCCCAGTACCAACGCGTACTCGTACTCGAGCAATCGCTCTCTTACGGCGACCGGTTGTTTGAACAAGAGGGTTAGACATAACTTCCTTAATCTTCTCTCGCTTGAGCATGCTTAATCTCTAGCGGAATTGGTTTTTGAGCTTCATGTGGGTGAGATGGGCCAGCATAAACTTGAAGTTTTGATAATTGCTGTCTTCCAAGACGATTCTTTGGCAACATCCCCCGTATTGATTGCCGAACTATTTCAGCTGGTTTCTTTGACAATAATGTTGCATAAGATTCTGACCTGATTCCTCCGGGGAAACCTGTATGCCGATATACCATTTTCTTTTCTGCTTTATCACTAGTAAGAACTATCTTGTCTGCATTAATGACAATCACGTGATCTCCAGTATCCATGTGAGGTGCATATGTTGGTTTATGTTTCCCACGCAAAATTTGAGCAACTTCTGTAGCCATGCGACCCAGTATTAAACCTTCTGCATCTACAACATGCCAAGAGCGTTCTATTTCTGATTTTTTTGGAGTATATGTAGCCACAGATATCGTTCGTTTCAGTATTCCTAAGCTCATGTTATCTGGCCTAGGCAACTATCCACGATACGGTGAAAGAATCTCCTAAACAACCAAAAAGTGGGGTGATCATGGATTTTTGATTCTATTAATAAGCAACGTCCATAAGAGTTAAGCCTTGTGGTGGCGCGACTCTCCCTGCTGCATTCCGATCTTTTTCTGCAAGGATTGTTTCGATTTTATTTATTTCAATTTTTCCTAAACCAACATCGACTAGGGTCCCAGTTATCGAACGAACCATTTGATGGCAAAACGATGTAGCAGTTGCCCAAATTTCAATAATGTTTTTATCGGTTTGCAAAATTTCTAATGATTGGACTTCTCGAACCAAGGAAGCTTCAATTTTTTCACTCTCAATCTTCACTATCCGTTTCCTACAAAAGGAACTGAAGTCATGTTCCCCTATCAACAGAGAACTTGCCTCTTGCATTGATTTAACGTCTAATCTGTCACGTACATGCCACACAAATCTTTGCAAAAAAGGATCTACATAATCTTGGTTTAGAATCTGGTACCGGTAAGTCCTACTCTTTGCAGAGAACCTTGCGTCAAAATTCGGAACCGTTTCTTCCAAAGAAAAGACACTTACATGAGGCGCGCATAGTCGGTTTAATGACTTTTCAAGTTGCTTTATATCAATCGGTTCGGCGTCAAAGGAAATGACTTGACGTCTTGCATGAACACCCGCGTCTGTGCGCCCTGCACACGTAATCTTTATTTCAACCCCAAGCACTTTTTCTAAGGCGGTTTGAATAAGACCAGCTACAGTTGCCACCCCTGGGTTTGGGGCGAAGCCATGAAAGTTAGTTCCGTCATAAGCTATATGAGCTTTATACCGGCTCATGCCTTCTGGAGGTATTGAAACCATTAGAACCCACTTTATTAGAAAACTATTTCAGGGTTATATTCTCTGCGTTCAGACTAATTCAATTCTTGCCATAGGAGCATTATCACCATAGCGTGGGCCAACTTTAAGGATTCTCGTATAACCACCTGGTCGGTCAGCGTAACGTGGCCCAACATCTTCCATCAATTTGTCGGCGATTTCCTGATCTCGAAGAAATGCGAGAATTTGACGGTGGTTATGTAGACCACCTTTTTTTGCTTTCGTAATAATTTTCTCTGCGACAGGACGCATAGCTTTAGCTTTTGCTTCAGTTGTAACTATTGCTTCTGCAGCGATCAGAGAAGCAACTAAGTTTCCCATTATTGCTTTCTGATGTGCTGAACTACCGCCAAAGCGCCGCCCTTTCTTTGGTCTTCCTGGCATGATAGTTCCTAGTCTCTCAGTGCGAGTTGGAACCCGCGCTCATCTAATACATCAATTATCTCATCAAGTGATTTTTGACCAAAGTTAGTGATTGCTAATAGATCTGCTTCTGATTTTTGGAGTAACTCTCCAATAGTGTTTATCTGCGCACGTTTCAGACAGTTGTTCGGCCTTTCGGAAAGTTCGAGATGTTCTATGCTGAGTTCTAAATCAGGCGATCCAGCTGTACCAGTTACAACTTCAGTTAATTCAAGTCCCTGAGGTTCTTCGCTCCACTCTGCAACAAGTTGAACTAAATTCCCAAGGGTTCCCCCTGCTGAAGCGAAGGCATCTCCAGGAGTCATTGACCCATCTGTTTCAATTTCAATAACTAAGGAGTCAAAATCATTTGATTGTTCAACTCGCGTTGGTTCTACAGAAAACGTCACCCGACGGACTGGTGAGAAGATTGAATCAACAGCTATCTGAGTAGTAGAAGAATTAGCCTCTTTGTTTCCTTCAGCAGAAATATAACCTCTACCTCGTTGAATCGTGACATCCATACCTAATTGTCCTGATCCACTGAGGGTAGCCAAAACTAAATCTGGATTATGAATTTCTACATCAGCATTAGGGCTAAATTGGCCTGCTGTAACTTCTCCAGCACCGTTTGTTTCTAATCTAAGCACGACAGGTTCTTCGCTCTCAGAACTCACTACTACATCCTTAATATTAAGGAGTAAATCTGGAACATCTTCAATTACTCCTTCGATGACATCAAATTCATGTATTGCTTCATCAAACAGCACATGAGTGATTGCTGCCCCAGGAATTGAAGAAAGAAGAGTTCGGCGTAAGGAGTTGCCCAATGTGTGTCCAAACCCAGGTTCAAGTGGTGAGATTGAGAATCTCTGCTTGTTCCCTGACTCTTCGTCGTGGGCCTTGATTTCTGGTCTTTGTATCAAAAGCATATTTTTACCTCATAGGAATTTTGGTTTGATTAATTACTTGCTGTAGAGCTCAACTATGAGCTGTTCTCGAATCGGAATATCAATTTGTTCACGTATTGGAAGTTCTCTAACTTTTGCCCCAAATCCATCATTGATCATATCTATCCATGCTGGGGACTCTCGATCTAAAACTTCGCTGTTCCACTGGATAACAATCATCCCCTTCGCTTTATCTCTAAGGGTAACTTCGTCACCTTTTCTTAAACGATAACTGGGAATATTTACTCGTTGACCGTTGACGGATACATGGCCATGATTTACGAACTGCCTCGCTTGAGGACGCGATGAAGCCCATCCAGCTCTGTAGACAAAATTATCAAGTCTAAGTTCAAGGTATCGGAGCATATTGTCACCGGTAACTCCATCACGCCTACTCGCTTCTTTGAATATGTTCCTGAATTGGCGCTCTGTTAAACCGTAGGAGAAACGAGCTTTCTGTTTTTCTTGTAATTGAATTAAATATTCTGAAGAGTTCCCTCTTCGGCGAGTTCTTCCATGTTCACCTGGTGGATATGGCCTCTTCTCAAGTGCGTCAGTTTCGCCTTTGGTACCCCAGATATTAGTTCCTAATCTTCGAGATACTCGTGCTTTCGGTCCTGTATAGCGTGACATATCAGACTCTCCGACGCTTTACTACTGTGCAACCATTGTGAGGAATGGGTGTTACATCCTTTATTCCGGTTACTTCAATTCCTGCTGTTTGGAGAGACCGTATAGCCGTTTCTCGGCCTGACCCAGGTCCTTTCACTTGCACATCTACTTTTCGGATTCCATGTTCCATTGCTTTTCGAGCACACTCTTCAGCAGCAAGTTGAGCTGCGAACGGTGTACTTTTCCGAGATCCTTTAAAACCAACATTCCCTGCAGATGCCCAAGCTAGTACATTGCCTTGCTGATCACTGATTGAAACGATCGTATTATTGAAAGAGCTTTTAATATGAGCTACACCATGTACGATATTTTTTCGTTCACGTTTTTTAGTTCGTCGTGCACCCGTGTTTTGAGTTGCCATGATTATTTAAGAACCTTCTTCTTACCCGCGATTGTTTTTTTCGGGCCTTTTCTGGTACGGGCATTAGTGTGCGTTCTCTGTCCTCGAACTGGGAGGCCTTTTCGATGGCGGATACCTTGATAGCAGCCTATTTCCATTTTTCGTTTGATATCTTGCGCTACTTCTCTTCTTAGATCACCTTCTACACGTAATTCACCTTCAATGTAGCTTCGCAATCTTGCTACCTCTTCATCGGTGAGATTCATTACACGAGTTTCTTCATTAATCTCTGTTGCTTCACAAACATGAGAAGCGAGAGTTCCTCCGATTCCATAGATATAAGTTAGAGAGATAACTGTTCTTTTTTCTCGTGGAATATCTACTCCAGCAATACGTGCCATCTCTAACCTTGCCTCTGCTTATGTCGAGGGTTTGAACAAATAACGCGAACAACTCCATGTCTACGAATTACACGACATTTATCGCACATTCTTTTAACGCTTGTTCGAACTTTCATTATTTCCTTCTAAAGACTGACACTATTTGTATCGATAGGTTATTCGACCTCGCTCAAGGTCATATGGAGTCAGTTCAACTTGAACTTTGTCTCCGGGGAGAATTCTTATGTAATGCATTCTCATTTTCCCTGAAATATGAGCGAGAACTTTATGACCATTCTCGAGTTCAACGCGAAACATGGCGTTTGGTAGCGGCTCTACAACCGTTCCTTCCATCACAATCGCGTCTTCTTTTGATTTAGCCAGTGTCTATCTCCTTTTCCTGCTTTTTGGGTTCTCTTAGGGCGTATAAATGCGCGCCAAGCCAAGAGGAAATCCTACCGGCAATAAAGGCACACCCCAACCCAACATCCTTTTGATTATCGTTATATTTATTGTCATAATATTGCTTTTTCTACAGCCTTAACTATTCGAGCATAGACTTCGGTTTCAGAACCAAGACCATCGACTACGCAGAGAATTCCTGCCTCTGTAAACCATTCAAGAAGAGGCGCTGTTTCAGCTTCGTAAAGTTCTAATCTTCTAGCTATAGCTTCTTCTGTATCATCCTCTCTACCACGACTAATCATTCGCTCTGTTACTTCTTTTATAGAAACTTCCAGATTGATAGCTAATTTCAAATTTTCGTGTGCTAATTTTCTCAGCTCAATTGCTTGTCCAACCGTTCGGGGGTATCCGTCAAGAAGAAATCCTGAACGGGAGATATCTTCTTTCTGTAGTCTTTCCTGAACTATTCCATTAATAATGCTATCCGGCACTAGTTCACCGGCATCCATAAGATCTTTAGCTTGTAAACCTAATTCAGTTCCTTCTTTTACTGCGGTTCTAAGCATGTCTCCTGTTGAAATATGTATGACTCCAAATTGTTCAGCAATACGGATAGCTTGAGTTCCCTTTCCCGAACCTTGTCTTCCTAGTATGACCATACCCAGTGTCATGTTTGCCTTTCTATAAACAAGTTTTCAATTTATTTAAGGAAACCTTCGTAATTTCTCATCATGAGTTGGCTGTCAATTTGTTTCATGGTCTCCAAAGCAACACCGACAGCGATTAAGATTGAGATGCCGGCAAAAGACACTTGCCCGACATTTCCTTGGTCAAGTACTTTTGCAAGAATAAAGGTTGGGGCTAGAGCAACCAAGGCTATGAAAATAGCGCCAGCGAGTGTAATTCGATTCAAAATTTTGCTGAGATAACGTTCCGTTTGAGGCCCTGGCCTTATTCCTGGAATGAAGCCGCCCTGCTTTCGAATATTGTCAGCTTGTTTAACGGGATCAAAGGTTATAGCGGTATAGAAATAGGAGAAACCTACTATTAATAAGCCAAAGAATAAGAGATAGAAGGGGCTATCGCTTACAACAAGATTGCTATCAATCCAACTCTGAATCGACTCTCCCCACGTTTTGTTCGCAGGGTCGTTATCGGAAGGGAGTACCGAAACGAGTAACTGTGGAAGATACAAAACTGAGCTTGCGAAAATGATTGGAATAACACCAGACTGATTAACTTTTAAAGGGATATATGTACTTTGCCCACCGTACTGTTTCCTACCTACCACCCTTTTAGCAAATTGCACAGGTATTCTTCGTTGTCCTTGTTCGACGAATACTATGCCTACGAGCAATGCACAAAAGAGAAGGGTTACCCCTATCAGGCCGCCCATGCCAGCATCTGTCCGAACGAGTGCTCCTTGATTGGGTAAAGACGAAACGACAGATGCAAAAATTATCAAAGACATTCCATTCCCAATACCCTTTTGGCTAATCAACTCTCCCATCCACATCAATAGAGCTGTTCCAGCAGTTAGCGTTAGAACAACTAGTGCTACGCGTGGAGCTGTGAAGTTTGGAAGGAGGTCAAGTTGAGTTCCGCTGCTAGGACCACTCCCGAATCCTCCACCTCCATTGTGAAAAAGAAAGGCAAAAGCAGTTGATTGAATAAGAGCTATACCTATGGTTAGATATCTTGTTGCTTGCGTGATTTTTCTCTGACCGACTGCACCCATTTGTTGCCATTGCTCAACTCTTGGAATAACCACACCAAGAATCTGCATAATAATTGATGCTGTAATATAAGGCATTATGCCAAGAGCAAAAATAGCGAACTGGGTTAAGGCCCCTCCGGAAAATAGACGGAGAAATGCCAATGCCCCACCATTTTCATCCGTGGTTTCTTTTAGCAACTGAATTGCATCAATATCAATACCTGGGGCTGGTACGAAACAACCAACTCTGTAGAGCGCGAGCATCCCTAATGTAAAAAGAACTTTGTTCCGTAAATCTTCAACCCTAAACATATTTAGGATGCTGGCTGCCATAAGAGTTATCCTACCTGATCAAATATTCTGTCTCATCGGTTCGTGAGTGCATTTCCTTTTGCGGGCGGTCTTCCATCCCCCCAAGGTTTCGGAAGTATCGTAATTGATCCTCCTGCAGCTGTAATACTTTCTTCAGCTGATTTAGAGATTGCATGCACAGATACATTAATTTTTGAGCTAATTTCTCCACGACCGAGAATTTTGATGAGAGCATTTTTTCGTACCAAACCTTTTTCATGTAATAACTCTGGAGTGATTTCAGTAAGGCCAGTCTCAGTAATAGTATCGAGGTTAATTACTTGATATTCAACCCTAAATGGGTTGTTAAAACCACGAAGTTTAGGAAGTCTTAGGTGCAATGGATTCTGGCCACCTTCAAATCCTACTCGTACAGTATTTCGTGCTCGTTGCCCTTTAGATCCTCTACCTGCTGTTTTCCCACCTTTTCCGCCAATACCTCTAGCAACACGCTTAGATCGTCTATTTGACCCTGATGGTGGTTGTAAATCATGGATTTTCATTTCTAATTCCTCTCAAAATCTTTTCTAGGAGATTTCCTCTACGTCCACAAGGTGTGGGACTGTGTTGATCATTCCACGAATTTCTGGCTTGTCAGGCAGAACATGTGATTTACCGATTCGACCTAAACCTAGAGCTCGAAGTGTCCCTCTTTGTTTAGGTTTTGTTCCTATTGATGAACGGATTTGAGTAACCTTTAGTGCCATAATTAGCTCTTCTCTAGCTCTCGAACAGTTCGTTCAGACTCTTTGTACGCTTCCAACATTCCGGTCGGGACAAATTCTTCTGCTGCAAGTCCTCGAAGTTTAGCTACTTCATCTGGTCGTTGGAGATTCGCTAATCCGTCAATAGTTGCTCGGGCAACATTGATGTGGTTAGGAGATCCTAATGATTTACAGAGAACATCCTTGATTCCTGCTTCTTCAAGAATTATTCTTGCTGCTCCCCCTGCGATAACACCTGTTCCTGGAGCCGCCGGCTTAAGAAGCACTCGACCTGCGCCAGTTTCACCTATCACAGGATGTGTTACTGTCGATCCTGCCATAGCTACTCTGAAAAGGTTACGTTTTGCTTCTTCGGTTCCTTTTTGGATCGCCAACGGAACTTCTTTGGCCTTCCCATAACCTAAACCAACACGCCCTGCGCCATCACCGATAACGACAAGCGCAGTGAAAGAGAATCTTCTACCACCCTTGACAACTTTCGCAACTCGATTGATATGTATTACCCGTGAATCACGTAATTCGCCAGGTGCTTTCTCTTCATTTAGTTCCATTAGAATTCCAATCCTGACTCTCTCGCTGCTTCTGCTACTGCTGCGACTCTTCCATGATATTTAAGCCCACCCCGATCAAATACGATACTGGAGATACCTGCTGCTTTGGCTCGCTCTCCTATAAGCTCACCAACTTTTGTTGCAGCTTCCTTGCTACCTGTATTACCAGAACGGATTTCTGGTTCTAAGCTTGAAGCCGCCACAATCGTGTTTCCTTGACCATCGTCAATTATCTGCGCAGAAATATGACGGTTAGATCGGAAAACAGCCAACCGAGGTCTTGTGCTTGTACCGTGAATTTTTCTCCGTAGCCGATTATGGCGACGAATTCTTCCTTCTCTTTTATGTTTTGCTGCATCAACCATAAGAAATCCCTACTTTGCTGTCTTTCCGGCTTTTCGTATTATCCGTTCACCGACATATCGTATTCCTTTACCTTTATATGGTTCAGGTTTTTTAAGAGCACGAATGTCGGCAGCGACCTGTCCGACAACTTGCTTATCAATCCCAGAAATATTGATTTCTGTTTGTGATGGCACATCAAATTCAATTCCTTCAGGCGCTGAAAATCTCACCGGATGGCTAAAGCCAAGCTGAAGTTCTAGTGCGTTTTTACCTTTCGCCTGCGCACGATACCCTACGCCAACAAGTTCTAGTTCTTTTTGATAACCATCAGTTACTCCGACCACCATGTTATTTATAAGCGACCGAATAAGGCCGTGTAGTGCTTTCGTCTCTCTTAGGTCATTTGATCGAGAAACAACTAGAATTTCTTCTTGTTTCTCTACACTGATTCCTTCGGGTAATTTTTGGCCCAAAGATCCTTTAGGGCCTTTTACCTCTATAAAAGATTCACTAATTGAAATTTCAACACCTGATTTAATTTCAATTGGGGTTTTTCCTATACGGGACATTATCTTTCCTTCTTTACCAGACGTAGCACAATATTTCGCCACCCATTCGGCGTTTACGTGCTTCTCTATCGCTCATTAATCCTTGGCTGGTAGAAACTACAGCTACTCCCAAGCCACCCAATACTCTCGGAATCTCATTTGATTTAGAGTAAACCCTGAGTCCAGGTTTGGATACGCGCTTTATACCTGAAATGACTCTTGACCTTGATGGAGAATACTTCATTTCAATAGTTAAAGTCTTTCCGGGTAATTCATCATTCTCAGAATTATCAGACACATCAAAATTATTGATATACCCCTCCTTGTGGAGGAGAGATGCTAGCGATTCCTTAAGTTTTGATGAGGGCATAGCCACATCATCATGCATTGCAGTGTTGGCATTGCGGATTCTAGTTAGCATGTCAGCTACGGGATCTGTCATCGTCATTTACCAATTACCTCCTACCAGCTAGCCTTTGTAACACCTGGNAANTCTCCAGCATGTGCAAGTTCACGCAGGCAGACACGGCATAGACCGAACTTGCGATAAACAGATCTTGGTCGACCGCACCTTCGGCACCGTGTGTAGGCCCGTACTTTNAATTTTGGTGTTTTCCGTTGTTTATTTACGAGAGCTTTTTTTGCCATANTTAGTTNTGTCCTTCTANTCGGAATGGGAATGAGAATGCATCAAGNAGGGCACGGCCTTCTTGATCAGTCTTTGCNGTTGTAACGATTGTGATATCCATNCCTCTTGTGGNATCAATTTTGTCGTAGTTGATTTCTGGGAAGATNAGTTGTTCCGTGACTCCGAAAGTNTANTTTCCGTTTCCATCAAATGACTTNGGCGANAGTCCTCTNAAGTCNCGAACTCGNGGAATTGCNAGGTTTATGAGNCGATCAAAGAANTCATACATCCGGTTNCCTCTTAAAGTNACNTTTGCNCCTATNGCGTTACCNTCTCTTAATTTAAATCCAGCNATAGATTTTTTCGCACGTGTCANCATGGGCTTCTGACCAGTAATAACNCTTAAGTCAGATATAGCTCCTTCAAGAAGCGNAGANCGNGTAACTGCTTCTCCTACNCCCATATTCACTACGATTTTNGTTATTTGAGGNACTTCCATNATNTTTGACTTATTGAGTACNTCTTTTAAATGAGCTCNTATCTCATTTACGTACTGTTCTTTAAGCCGGGGTACTAACGTTGTTGCCATTAGAGATCAGCTCCTGTTCTCTTGCAGATTCTNACTTTTGTTCCGTTGGAATCGAATCGNTATCCNACACGCGTTGCTTTACCATCTTCTGGNCTAATAATTGCNACGTTTGAAATNTCAAAAGGCATTTCTTTNTCAATGATTCCGCCTTGCATNGTTTCGCGAGTAGGCCTCTGGTGTTTCTTTGAAATGTTTACNCCNGTCACAATCAGTTTTCCCTCTTTGGGGAANAGAAAAGCAACTTCNCCTTCCTTGCCTCGATCTTTACCAGCAAGNACNACGACCTTATCACCTTTTCGAATTTTCATATTTATAAGACCTCCGGAGCTAATGANACGATTCTCATAAACTGCCTGTCNCGTAGTTCACGTCCAACTGGACCNAATATNCGNGTTCCTCTTGGTTGTCGAGCTTCNTTNATAAGAACAGCNGCGTTCTCATCAAAGCGAATATATGAACCNTCAACTCTTCTGTTTTCTTTTTTCGTGCGCACAACGACACACTTAACTACATCGCCTTTTTTGACCTGNGCTCCAGGNATNGCATCTTTNACAGTAGCTACNAAGACATCACCTATANTTCCGTANCGNCTTTTNGAACCNCCAAGAACTTTGATAACCAAAACTTCTTTTGCNCCTGAGTTATCAGCNATTTTTAANCGAGANTCTTGNTGTATCATCTTGCGCGCTCCANAATTTCAACGAGTCGCCATCTTTTNCTCTTTGACANCGGACGNGTCTCTTGGATCNTNACCCTATCTCCGACGTTNAGATCGTTTTCGCCATCATGNACAAACAGTTTTTTNGTTCGTTGAACCGTCTTGTTNTATCTNCGATGACGTACTCNNTCNACGATCGCGACTACTGCTGTNTTCTCCATNCCAGTTGANACAACTAAACCNTCNCGAACTTTCCGNGGATTTTCTCTATTTGGGGTTTCTTCAGTCANNAGTTTCCTCCAATGCNTCAGCAGCNGCTATCTCTCGGNCTCTCAGTTCAGTCATAGCTCTTGCTACTTCTTTCTTTACTTCTTTTATTCGGCTGTAATTATCCAATTGGCCAGTTACAAGCTGNAANCGAAGNTTNAATAATTCTTCTTTNGCATCNTTNAGAGTTTCTAATANATCTCCATCACTNATNTCNGTAAGATTTTTTGCCATTAGAAACCTTCCTTTCTGCTTACAAATTTTGCTTTAATAGGAAGTTTTTGGATAGCACGANTAATAGCTTGNTTTGCNACTTCNTCNTNATTATAAGAAAGCTCGAATAGGATNCGTCCNGGGCGAACAACAGCCACCCATCTTTCAGGNTTTCCTTTGCCTGAACCCATTCGNGTTTCTGCTGGTTTNTCTGTAACNGGTTTATCTGGNAAAATATTNATCCANACTTTNCCCCCNCGTTTAATATGGCGAGTCATCGCGATACGAGCAGCTTCAATTTGACGAGCNGTTATCCAACCAGGTTCAAGNGCTTGAATTCCGAAATCNCCAAANGTTACTTCATTNCCNCCCTTNGANTTTCCTTTCATNCGTCCCCGCTGGTGTTTCCGGTGNGCGACNTTTCTTGGCATAAGCATTAGTCAGCCTCCCCNGGTCTAAAGATTGGGGTTTGGTTTTTNGAATTTGTAAGTTTCGCTATCTGTTCTTCTTCATCAAGAAGTTTCTCAAATTCAGGATCTGCTTCTTGTACGAGAGGAACAAGTTCTTCAGTTTCTACTTCNTCATCGGTTTCGGTNGAAGCTTTNAGTCTTGCTGCTGAAGAAGATACCACTTGCTTAGCTTGACTTGGGCCAGAAGTTTCACCTGCAGCCATAGCTGCTTCTTTCGCTATTTTTTCTTCTGCTTGGACTTTGTACGGCAGTATATCTCCTCTATAGATCCATACTTTTACGCCTATTCTGCCATATGTTGTATGCGCCTCTCTAAAGCCATAGTCAATGTCTGCTCGCAATGTATGTAGTGGGACACGTCCTTCTCTGTACCACTCCGACCTTGACATTTCTGCACCGCCTAGTCGACCTGAACACTGCACCCTGATTCCTAGCGCACCTGCTTTTTGAGCATTTTGAACAGCTCTCTTCATTGCTCTTCGGAATGCGACGCGGCCAGCTAATTGGTCAGCTACACCTTGCGCAATTAAAGCAGCATCAAGTTCTGGTTGTTTGATTTCTTGAATATTTAGCTGAACTTTTGGATTTCCAGTAATTTCTGTGAGGCCTGCTCTAAGTCGATCTGCTTCTGCGCCTTTTCTTCCAATCACAATACCAGGTCGTGCTGTGTGGACATCTATGCGCAGCCTGTCTCTCGTTCTTTCTACTTCCACTCGAGAAATAGCGGCGTGTGGGAGCTCAGTCATTAGGAAGTTACGAACTTCCCAGTCTTCAATAACAAAATCTGCGTAATCTCGATCGGCGAACCATCGTGACTTCCAGTCGGTCGTGACGCCTAGACGAAAACCGTAGGGGTTAACTTTTTGACCCATTACTCATTCCCCTCGTCGTTATTATCATTCTCTTTCACTTCACTCTCTTCTATAGTTTTTTCAGACTCTTTTTGCATACTGTTTGGAAGTCGAAATCCGGCGCTTTCTGCAACTTCGGAAGTTGTAAACCAAACATCTGCCTTGGTTCTCCCGTAGAACGATGATTCTTCGGGGTGATATATCTTCTTCGCTTTCTTACCCTTAATTACGTATTCAGGCCCCGGAGCAGATCCATCTTCTAGCGGTTCAGCCGATCCAGGCCCGAAGGGTTCAGATCCAGAATCTATTTCAGTAGATTCAATATCTGAATTTTCTTCTGATGATTCAACATCTGGGGTTTCTTCGATTGATTCTTCTACGTTTACTTCATCTTCTTCAGCAATTGAATCTTCTAGATTTTCAGTATCTTCAATTGTTTCTTCGTCTTTTATTTCTTTAGATTTCTCTACTCTTCGTCGACGCGATTCTGATGCGCTTTCCTGATTTCCGGAACCTTTCAGTTGCGCTTGCTCTCGTATCGCATCAAGTTCTTCAGGTGTGTAACGACCGAGAATAATTGTGATGTGGCAGGTTCTTTTCCGGATTCTTGTTGCACGACCTCTAGCTCTTGGCCTCCAACGCTTAAGAGTAGGTCCTTCATCTGCATAGCAAGCCGAAACAAAAAGTTCTTCAGAAGGTATGTTGTCATTATTCTCTGCATTCGCTGCAGCAGAATTGAGGCATTTCTGTACCGTGTCGCTAATTCTCCGCTCAGAGAACATCAAGATATCTGTAGCTTCGGCGAATGATTTCGTTCTAATCAGATTCAAAACTTCTCGAACTTTATATGCCGAGGAACGAACGTATTTAACTTGTGCACGCGTTCCTGGCCGTTCGTTAGTCTTTGTTGCAGTCATATTTAACGAACTCCTCGTTCTTGACCTGCGTGGAATTTGAATGTCCTTGTAGGAGCAAATTCTCCAAGTTTATGCCCGACCATGGTCTCAGTAACGTATACAGGTACGTGCTTTCTTCCGTCATGAACTGCGACAGTGTGGCCAATCATGTCTGGGATAATCGTTGATCGTCTCGACCACGTTTTGATTACTTCTTTTGAACCTGATGAATTTAACGCATCTATCTTTTTTATAAGATGGGCATCAACGAATGGTCCTTTTTTTAGACTTCTTGGCATATCAATTCCTTTATCGGCGTGAGCCTCTTGTTCGGCGGCGACGGACAATTAGTTTTTGAGACTGTTTCTTCTTACTTCTTGTTCGAGATTCTGGTTTACCCCATGGAGAAACTGGGTGACGACCACCTGATGTTTTACCTTCTCCACCACCGTGTGGGTGGTCTACTGGGTTCATTGCAACTCCGCGAGTTTGCGGCCTTTTGCCTTTCCAGCGATTTCTTCCAGCTTTACCAATTTTGATGAGTTCATGTTCAGAGTTACCTACTGAACCAATAGTTGCCATAGAGTCGATCAGGACTCTCCGCATTTCTGTACTGGGGAGTCGTAGAGTGGCATAATTTCCTTCTTTTGCTACAAGTTGGACGCTAGAACCTGCACTACGAGCAATCTTTCCTCCACCACCTGGCCGAATCTCAATATTATGGATAACGGTACCAACTGGTATATATCGTAAAGGGAGGGCATTTCCTATGCGGATCTCTGATCCTTGTCCAGACTGGACTATCTCTCCGACTGTTAAAGAATTTGGTGCCAGAATGTACCGTTTTTCACCATCATGATAATGAAGTAAAGCTATCCTGCACGTTCTATTCGGGTCGTATTCAATTGAGGCGACAGTAGCTGGGACTCCAGTCTTATCTCGCCGAAAATCAATCTGTCTATAAAGTTGTTTATGTCCACCGCCTCTATGGCGAGACGTCTTACGCCCATAATTATTTCGGCCACCTGTTTTTGGTTTACTAGTTGTAAGAGATTTCTCAGGAACGCTCTTGGTAATTTCAGAGAAATCAGCTTGTGTCTGAAATCTTCTTCCTGGACTGGTTGGTTTACGTCTTCTAATAGCCACTACATACCCCTACACATCAAATAATTCAATTGAGTCGCCTTCAGCGACAGTGACAAGAGCACGTTTTTGGTCTGACCGTTTCCCATAAGAAAAATTCTTTCGATTTCTTTTCCTTTTCCCTTTACGATTCATGGTATTAACTTTCGTTACTCGCACACCGAAGATTTGTTCCACAGCTTCTCGAATTTGTGGTTTAGTAGCATCAGGGTGTACTTCAAATGTATAAACATTTTCTTCTATCAAGATGTACGATTTTTCACTGACGATTGGTTTTCTGAGAATATCTCTGCCATCTATCATGCGGCCTCCTCATCATTCTCTGATTTGCTTTGAGAAATTGTTGGGAGGTTATCCTTTGTGAAAATAACAAAATCACTTACTAGGATGTCAAATACGTTGAGTTGCCCTATCGGGAGTACGTGAACATCTTCTAGATTTCGAAAGCTCTTTTGTGTGTTGGCATCATCAGCATTTATAACAAGGAGAATTTTTCCTGTGGCTCCAATGGCTTTTAGTGCATTCTGAGCAGCCTTAGTACTCGGCGCTTCAAAATCCCAAGAGTCAACGATAAGAATATTGCCTGAAGCAGCTCTGTCAGAGAGCGCTGAAAAAAGTGCCAATCGCTTCATTTTTTTGGGCGTTTTTTGAGAGTAGTCTCGAGGTTTAGGTCCCATAGCAACTCCACCGCCTCTCCAGTGTGGCATACGTGATGACCCAGCACGGGCTCGCCCTGTACCTTTCTGTTTCCAAGGTTTCGCTCCGCCCCCGCGAAC
Source organism: Acidimicrobiaceae bacterium (assembly GCA_002709645.1). Lineage (GTDB taxonomy): Bacteria > Actinomycetota > Acidimicrobiia > Acidimicrobiales > UBA8592 > UBA8592. The sequence goes on along the minus strand of PAQG01000016.1, from coordinate 14,386 downwards.
TTCGGCTCTGGTTTTTGTGTTATGAGTCCCAGATCTTTTTGCTGCTAATTGCCCATTAACTACTTGATGCATTACTGGGACATTTGGTTCTATACCAAAAATAGAGTCATCTAGGTCTACGGAACCAGCCTTAGCACCATCTGATTTGAGAATATCAACTTTGCTCACTGGTTATCTCCTGAATTAATTGGGACTTTAACTGCATTTCGGACAACAACAGTTGCGCCGCGCGGTCCTGGGACAGATCCTTTGATAAGAATCGTTTCCCCTTCAGAATCAGATCGAACAACAGTAAGGTTCATGATCGTTGTCTTTTGTGACCCCATTCGTCCAGGCATTTTCTTTCCTTGAAAAACTCGAGATGGGGTGGCACATTGGCCGATCGCTCCAGGCTTTCGGTGAACTTTATGAGCTCCATGGCTTGCACGTTGTCCGGCAAAACCATGCCGTTTCATTACCCCAGCGAAACCCTTACCTTTACTAACCGCAGAGACATCAACGATGTCTCCTTCAACAAAAATATCAGCTGAGATTTCCTGGCCAATTTCATAACCTTCTGTATCTTCAACGCGAAGTTCAACTAGTTGTTTCCCAGGAGCAACGCCAGCCTTGTCGAAATGCCCTAATTGAGCTTGGTTGAGGTTCTTCTCTGCAACAGTGCCTTGGGTAACTTGCAAAGCGCTATATCCATCACGGTCTGGAGTTTTGATCTGTACGACTCGGCATGGAGGAACCTGAAGGACCGTAACTGGAATAACACGATTTTCTTCATCCCATACCTGTGTCATGCCGACTTTTTTACCGACAATCGCTTTTCCCGTCATGAGGGATCCTCAGTCTTTCTTAGTGATTACGTTCTTGTACTTGGATTAAGGTTAGTAATTTAATCTAAATAGCTTTATTGCTCTGCCAGATAGTTCCAATTTCACTATTGGCTTTTCTGGACATCTGCATGGAGTTCGCTCTTACCACACGGGGATCAAGCATACCGAGAGATAGAGCCATGCCCAACCCTTTCATCTAAATGAAACCAGACAAATCAAAGGATTTGAACACGCTAAATTTACTCTTTGTAAAACTTTTACTTCCTGAGTAACCGCTGAGGGAGTTTAGAGTTAGGACTGTTGGATTTTGATTTCAATATCTACTCCAGCCGGCAGGTCTAACCTTTGGAGAGAGTCCACTGTTTTAGCAGATGGATCTAGAATATCGAGTAGTCTTTTGTGGATTCGCATCTCAAAGTGTTCACGGGAATCTTTGTATTTATGGGGAGAACGTATAACAGTAAATCGATGTTTATCAGTTGGAAGTGGAATTGGACCACGAATGTTCGCATCTGTCCTTCGAACTGTCTCAACAATTTTTCTAGTTGACTGATCAATTATCTCATGATCATAGGCTTTTAATCGAATCCTGATCTTCTGTCCTGTAGCCATTGAGGAATTAACCTATGAAATAATCTTAGTTACAGCGCCAGCACCAACGGTACGGCCGCCTTCACGAATAGCGAATCGGAGACCTTCATCCATGGCGATTGGAGCAATTAGCTCAACTTCCATTTTAGTATTATCTCCAGGCATACACATTTCAGTTCCATCAGGAAGGTTAATTGTTCCAGTCACGTCTGTGGTTCTAAAGTAGAATTGTGGCCGGTAATTTGAGAAAAATGGCTTATGACGGCCACCTTCCTCTTTTGAGAGCACATAAACTTCAGCTTCAAAATTGGTGTGTGGAGTGATACTTCCAGGAGCTGCTAGCACTTGGCCGCGACTTACTTCCTCTTTATCAATCCCTCTTAGAAGAGCTCCAATATTATCTCCCGCCTGTCCTTCGTCAAGTAACTTACGGAACATTTCTACTCCGGTACATGTAGTAGTCTGTGTTTCTTTGATACCAATGATTTCGATGTCATCACCGGTGTGCACTACACCTTGTTCAATTTTTCCTGTTACTACTGTTCCGCGTCCAGTAATTGAGAAAACATCCTCAATTGGCATAAGGAATGGTTTATCAACGTCACGGTCAGGAAGAGGAATGTACTCATCAACCTGACTCATCAGTTCAAGGATTTGATTAGCAGCATCGGCATCGCCTTCTAAGGCTTTGAGTGCTGAGACTGGGTAAATTGGAGTGTCATCACCTGGAAAATCATATTCATCCAGAAGTTCACGGACTTCCATTTCCACTAATTCCAGAAGTTCTTCGTCATCAACCATGTCAACCTTGTTCAGGGCAACAATAATTTTTGGCACGCCAACCTGACGAGCCAAAAGTACGTGCTCACGAGTTTGTGGCATTCGCCCATCTGCTGCAGAAACAACTAGGATCGCTCCATCAACTTGGGCTGCTCCGGTAATCATATTTTTGATGTAATCAGCGTGACCCGGCATATCTACGTGTGCATAATGACGGTTCTCAGTTTCGTACTCTACGTGGGCTACGTTAATTGTGATACCACGTTCACGCTCTTCGGGAGCCTTATCAATATTTTCAAACTCCGTGAATTGGCTACCTTCTACATTCTCGCTGAGCACCTTAGTGATAGCAGCAGTCAATGTTGTCTTTCCGTGGTCGATGTGACCCATCGTCCCCACGTTGACGTGAGGTTTATTTCGTTCGAACGTCTCCTTGGACATTTTTTGCCTCAATTATCTTTCTCTTACCCGGTTTTTCCGGTTTATTTGTTTACATTTACTTATAGTAGTTCACCAGCAATACTCTGCTGAAAAACCGCACTAGACCATCTTACGGCCAAGAATCAAAAGTCACTCACCTCTAAGACGAGTAACTACCTCTTCTTGAACATTTGCTGGCATTTGTTGGTAGGAATCAAACTGCATTGTGTAGTTTGCCCTACCTGAAGACATGGTACGCAGGTCTCCTACATATCCAAACATTTCTGACAAAGGAACTAGAGCATTAACAACTTGGTTGTTCCCTCTCTGTTCTGTTCCCTGCACTTGTCCTCTTCGACTATTTAAATCTCCTACTACCCCGCCTAGGTAGTCATCTGGAGTTACAACTTCAACTGCCATGATCGGTTCTAACAATGCGGGTTTTGCTTTTCTAGCAGCTTCTTTGAAAGCCATCGTACCCGCAATTTTGAATGCCATATCTGATGAATCGACATCATGGAACTTTCCATCATTGAGTTCTACATGAATATCAACAACTGGAAATCCTGCGAGAACGCCAGAGGTCATTGCGTCTTTGATTCCAGCATCAACTGCAGGTATGTATTCTTTAGGGATACGACCTCCAGAAATGTTGTCTTCAAATGAATATCCTTCTCCTGGTTTAGCAGGTGAGACATCAATTTCCACCTCAGCGAATTGTCCTGAGCCACCAGTTTGTTTCTTATGAGTGTAGGTGTTCGTAACAGCCTTGGTAATTGTTTCTCTGTATGCAACTTGTGGTTTACCAACTGTCGCATCAACATTAAACTCTCGCAACATCCGATCAACGAGAACTTCAAGGTGGAGTTCTCCCATGCCAGAAAGGATTGTTTGGGCTGTTTCCTGATCAGTTTGAACTCTAAAAGTCGGATCTTCTTGAGAAAGAGCCATTAACGCTTTAGATAGTTTTTCCTGATCTGCTTTGGATTTAGGTTCAACTGCTACGTCAATAACAGGATCTGGGAAAGTCATTTCTTCAAGAATCACGGGGTTATCTATAGCAACCAGTGAGTCGCCAGTTCTTACATCCTTTATGCCAATAGCAGCCATAATGTCTCCCGCGTATACGGCATCAACATCTTCGCGATCATTTGCATGCATCTCCAAGATCCTGCCCATTCGCTCTTTGTTTCCTGTCCGAGTATTCAGAATTTGGGAACCTTTTTCGAGCGAACCTGAGTAAACGCGGAAAAAAGCTAGTCGCCCAACATGTGGGTCCGTCATGATCTTAAAAGCGAGGGCGGCAAAGGGTTCATCATCAGCAGGTTTCCTAGTTACTTCCTCATTGCCTTTTAAGCTCTGTCCAATTATTTCCGGAATGTCAAGTGGAGATGGTAAGTAGTCAACTACAGCATCTAACAATGGTTGCACACCTTTGTTTTTAAATGCTGTTCCATTAAGAATTGGTACTAAACCATGGTTCAAGGTTCCTTCTCGGATTGCATTTTTCAAATCTTCAACGCTGATCTCTTCTTCCTCAAGGTATTTTTCCATAATTATCTCATCGAATTCGGAAAGTTTGTCAAGCATTAATTCTCGGTATTCTTCTGCTTGGTTTGTATATTCTTCAGGAATATCAACTTCATCCCATGAAGCGCCTAAGTCTTCACCTTGCCAAATAAGTGCTTTCATCGAAAGGAGATCAATCACTCCTTGGTATTCGGCTTCAGCCCCAATTGGAAGTTGAATTACGACAACATTTTCAGTAAGTCTTTCTTTTATGGTGTCTAGAACAAAGAAAAAGTCTGCTCCTGTGCGGTCCATTTTATTAACGAAACACATTCTAGGAACATTGTATTTTTCAGCTTGACGCCAAACAGTTTCTGATTGAGGTTCTACGCCTGCTACCCCATCAAATACTGCAACAGTTCCGTCTAGAACACGTAAGGATCTTTCAACTTCCACGGTGAAGTCAACGTGGCCGGGTGTATCAATAATATTTATCCGATGATCATTCCAGTAGCAGGTAGTTGCTGCTGAGGTAATAGTTATTCCTCGTTCCTGTTCTTGCTCCATCCAGTCCATGGTGGCAGCCCCATCATGTACTTCACCTATCTTGTAAGAACGTCCTGTGTAATAAAGGATCCGTTCAGTGGTAGTAGTTTTCCCAGCATCTATGTGGGCCATGATGCCGATATTTCTTGTTCTCTCTAATGGATGCCGTGCCATAACTTTATTCTTTCATTTCTGTTTGTTGTTCATACGTGCTTCTTAGAACAAATTCAATTACTAAGTGTAGATTCTATTTACCAGCGATAGTGGGCAAAGGCTTTGTTAGCTTCTGCCATTTTGTGTGTGTCTTCTCGACGTTTTACAGTTGCCCCAATACCATTGGACGCATCAAGTAGTTCATTAGCTAGCCGCTCAGACATAGTTCGCTCTCTTCGATCACGAGCAAAACTCACTAACCAACGTATTGCTAGTGTTGTAGCTCTTCGTGGTCGAACTTCAACTGGTACCTGATAGGTAGCTCCACCAACTCGCCGACTTCGTACTTCTAATTGTGGCCTAACATTCTCAATCGCTCGTTTTAGAGTATCAATTGGGTCAGATCCAGTTTTCTCTTCAATAGAGGAAAGAGCATTGTAAACAATTTTTTCAGCTATTGACCTTTTGCCTCGTTGTAAGATTTTATTTACCAACTGCGTTACAAGAACAGACTTATATATGGGGTCTGGTTGAAGATAACGTCGGGTTGGTGGTCCTTTACGAGGCATGTTCTATTTCCTAATCCTTCTTGGCGCCATATCGGCTTCGAGATTGTTTACGGTCACGAACAGATGCTGTATCTAATGTTCCGCGAACGACTTTATAACGTACACCAGGGAGATCTTTCACACGTCCACCTCTTACAAGAACAATAGAGTGCTCTTGAAGGTTGTGACCCTCCCCAGGAATATATGCCGTGATTTCAATACCACTTGTTAAACGAACTCGAGCTACTTTTCGAAGCGCCGAGTTAGGTTTTTTGGGAGTCGCAGTATAAACACGAGTGCAGACTCCTCTTCTTTGAGGAGCACCTTTTAATGCTGGAGTCTTTTCCTTACGGAATTTAGACTCTCTTCCTTTTCGAACAAGTTGTTGTATGGTTGGCAATTTTATCTCCGGCGAACTTACGCTCGCTATGTTTATTTGTTTTAGAATCAGCATTCAAGCCTAGAGGGTCTTTGTAAAAGGTCCACACTAAATTGAAATGTTCTTTCTGAATGATGTTTAGGAAAAACAGTCGCAAATTATTTTGCTCTGATGATAAGCGGATTTCTAACCTATTACTTCCTCTGTAGCTTCTGGCTCTATGTCATCTTCGGGTTCTTGGAAGACGTCTTGTTGAGCCATCCAATCTGCAAGATCATCATCTTCTTCATCTGATGAATAGAACTCCATTGGTTTATAATCAGGTGTCTCAACAGAGAAGTCTCGGTATTGTGTCAAACCTGTACCAGCTGGGATGAGTTTCCCAATAATAATATTCTCTTTGAGGCCGATTAGATTATCCGACTTAGACTCAATAGCAGCTTCGGTAAGAACTCGAGTGGTCTCTTGGAAAGAAGCTGCTGAAAGCCATGAATCTGTAGCTAAAGATGCTTTAGTAATACCCATCAACTGTGGTCTTGCCTTTGCAGGTTCTTTTCCTTCTTCTACTAATTTTCTATTAGCTTCAACGTAAACGCGACCATCAATACTTTCACCAGGCAAGAAGGTTGATTCACCAGCGTCATGGACAAGAACGCGGCGCGTCATTTGTCTGACAATTAACTCAATATGTTTGTCGTGAATTGAAACACCCTGATCCCGATAAACGCCTTGGACCTGCTCAACAAGATATCTTTGCGTCTCGCGCATTCCGCGAATCTCAAGAAGTTCCTTCGGGTCACGCGGTCCTTCAATGATAGGGTCGCCAGCTATGATTTCTTGTCCATCTCTAACTTCAAGACGAGCTTCCACAGCAATTTTGTCATAGACATCTTCTTCGCCATCATCGCTAACAACTGTTACTGTTCTGTTTCTTCCGTCTTCATCAATACGGATAACTCCAGAGGTTCTAGCCAATAATGCTGCTCCTTTAGGAGTTCTCGCTTCGAATAGCTCTACCACTCGAGGTAAGCCGCCGGCAAGATCCTTACCGGCAATACCGCCGGTGTGAAAGGTACGCATTGTCAACTGTGTTCCTGGTTCGCCAATTGATTGCGCTGCAATTACTCCAACAGCTTCACCAACTTCGATATATTCTCCAGTTGCCATAGACATTCCATAACTAGCTACTGAAATCCCATTTTCACTTTCATCAGTTAATGGCGTGAGACATTTGACTCTAGTGATATCTGGGTCAGCGGCCATTGCTTCCATCATCTCTTCAGAAATCATGGTCGCCTTTTCAAAAACTGTCCCATCAGAAAGATTTACATCCTCTCCGAGAACTCGTCCGTATAGGCGCGTTCGGAGGTAAGCCCTTTTCTTCTCGCACCCAGGTTGTGGATCCGTTCCGACATAGTTTCCGGAAGCATCAACAAAATAATCCTCTGGGTAGATGTCTTCTATCCAAGCGGATGATGGTTTAGATCCTTCCGCAAATGGGTCATCATCGTTGATAATGACTTCCTGTGAGACATCAACGAGTCTCCTAGTTAGGTATCCAGAGTCAGCTGTTCTAAGAGCGGTATCTACAAGGCCTTTCCTAGCTCCTGGCGTAGCAATATAGTATTCAAGCATGTCAAGACCTTCACGGAAGTTGCTCTTGATTGGCCGGGGAATCATGTCACCACGTGGGTTAGCTACAAGTCCTCGCATACCAGCAATTTGTCGAACTTGCATCATGTTCCCTCGTGCTCCTGAGCCGACCATCATGTCTATAGGGTTAAATGATTCCTCTTTTAATCCGCGTTCCATGTCATTTTTGACTTCTTCTGTCGCTAGGGACCAAATCTCAACTTCTTTCTGGCGCCTTTCACCATCAGTTATGATTCCTCGACGGAATTGTTTTTCTACCTTTTCGGCTTCAGCTTCGTGTTTTTCTAATATTCCTTTTTTCGTAGAAGGTGTCTTAACATCATCTACAGAAACTGTTACTCCAGATTTCATAGCCCAATTGAAACAAAGATCCTTTAATGCATCGAGGCTTGAAGCAACTGTTGCTTTTTCAAATTCTCTTGCTAGAAGCTCAACGATTGATCCCATTTCTCGTTTGGTTACCTTGTCATTAACCCAAGGATATTCTTCAGGTAAAGCATGATTAAATAGAACTCGTCCAGCTGTTGTTTTAATGAACTTAGGCGTTCCATCAGAATCTTCTTCTAAAGCATCGAGAGTTCTTGGAGATCGGAATTCTATTTCCGCGTGCAGGCTTAGTTCGCCTGCTTCTATAGCTCGCTCTACTTGGTCTAGCCTCCTGAAGACTCTTCCTTCACCTTTGGCACCTTCAACGTGCTCTGTTAGATAGAAAGCTCCAATGATCATATCCTGAGTAGGAACGGTCAACGGATTTCCATTTGCTGGGGAAAGAATATTATGAGCGGAGAGCATTAAAACACGTGCCTCAGCCTGGGCTTCTGCAGAAAGTGGCAGATGAACTGCCATTTGGTCTCCATCGAAATCAGCATTAAAAGCTGTACACACTAGAGGATGGAGTTGGATTGCTTTTCCTTCTACGAGAACTGGTTCAAATGCTTGTATGCCTAAACGGTGAAGGGTCGGGGCACGATTGAGAAGAACAGGATGTTCTTTTATAACTTCATCTAAAACTGGCCAAACTGCGGCACGTCTTCTTTCAACCATCCGCTTCGCCGACCTAATATTTGGGGCAAGGTTGTCATGAACCAGGGTTCTCATCACAAAGGGCTTGAAAAGCTCTAATGCCATTAATTTTGGTAATCCACACTGATGGAGTTTCAATGTAGGCCCAACAACAATTACAGAACGTCCAGAGTAATCAACTCGTTTCCCTAATAAGTTCTGGCGGAATCTTCCTTGCTTTCCTTTAAGCATATCGGAGAGCGATTTCAAGGGCCGATTCCCTGGTCCAGTGACTGGTCTTCCTCGTCGCCCGTTATCAAAGAGTGCATCAACAGCTTCTTGCAACATCCGTTTTTCATTATTTACAATAATTGCGGGAGCTCCAAGATCAAGAAGTCTTTTAAGTAGGTTGTTTCGATTGATTACCCTTCTATACAGATCATTCAAATCAGAGGTTGCAAACCTGCCTCCATCTAATTGAACCATTGGACGAAGTTCAGGTGGAATAACTGGAACAACATCAAGAATCATCGCTCTTGGATTATTTACCCGATTGCCTCGATCATCACGGCGGTTAAACGAGGATACGATTTTTAATCTCTTGATGGCTTTTTGTTTTCTTTGCGCAGAAAGTGGTTTTTGGCCAGCAGGTGGGTCTATAGCATCGCGAAGCTTGATTTCTTCTTCATCAAAATCAAGACGTTCAACTAGTTGTGCTATAGCATCAGCGCCCATTCCACCTTCAAAATATTCGCTATATCTATCAACGAGTTCTCTCCATAGCATCTCATCTTCAATAATTTGACGTGGGAAAAGTCCTTGGAACTCAGCAAAAGCTCTTTCACAAAGGTCTGCCTCTTGTTCAGCTTCTTCCACGATAAGTTCTACATCTTTTTTCCCTTGTTTTTCTATGGCCTTAAGCTCAGATTCATTAGCGTTGTCATTCTCTAACTCTGCTAGTTCTACTTCCAATTCTTCTTGGCGTTCCTGTATTCTTTCGTCACGCTCTTTGAATATAGCTTCTTTCTCTTCAAGCATTTCTGTTTCAAGTTCTGCTAATGCCTCATCACGTTTGTCATCGTCTACCCAAGTAACGAGGCTGGCTGCGAAGTAAATTACTTTCTCTAATTGCTTAGCTTTGAGCTCTTCTCGCGGTTGTAATCCCATAAGCAGGTAAGCTAACCAGGACCTTGTTCCACGTAGATACCAGATATGAACAGCTGGGGCTGCAAGCTCTATGTGTCCCATTCGTTCCCGACGGACTTTTGAGCGGGTTACTTCTACCCCGCATCTTTCACAGATGATTCCCTTAAAGCGGATTCTCTTGTATTTTCCGCAAGCACATTCCCAATCTTTCGTTGGGCCAAAAATTTTCTCGCAGAACAATCCGTCTTTCTCTGGTTTTAAGGTTCGGTAGTTGATCGTTTCAGGTTTTTTAACTTCACCATTAGACCATGTTCGAATTGCATCTGCTGAAGCAAGCCCTATACGGAGTTGGTCGAATTCATTTACATCTAACATTCTTCTCTATCCCCTAATCCTTATCGTGTTCCACTTGCCCGTGCAGCTTCTCTTGCTGCATCTTCTTCATCTGATCCTCGTTCTGGTCGGGATATATCTATACCCAAACCTTCACTAGTTCGGAAAACATCTTCATCTATCTCCCGCATCTCCACTTGTTCACCTTCAAGATCTAGAACTTCAACATTTAGGCAAAGAGATTGCATTTCTTTCACAAGGACCTTGAAGCTCTCTGGAATTCCAGGCTCAGGAATGTTATCTCCCATGACAATAGATTCATATACTTTTATTCTTCCTAATACGTCATCTGATTTTGTTGTCAATAGTTCCTGAAGGCAGTATGCAGCGCCATATGCTTCTAGTGCCCAAACTTCCATTTCTCCGAAGCGTTGACCACCGAATTGCGCCTTACCACCGAGAGGTTGTTGAGTGATCATACTATAAGGACCCGTTGATCTTGCGTGGATTTTATCATCTACGAGGTGATGTAACTTAAGAACATACATATAACCAGTCATTACTGGGTTATCGAATGCTTCACCACTTCGACCGTCATATAGTTGGACCTTGCCATCTGATTGGATTAAACGGTCACCATTATCTGACTCTGGGTTAAGGTTTTCAAAGATTTGCTGAATTGTAGGATGCTTACCTGCAAGGTCTTCTTCATCCCATTTAGCTCCATCAAATACTGGCGTAGCAAGGAATTTTGATGGGGTAGTTCTCGGCCGTGTTTTCTTTGCCGTATTTGATATAGGTTCTTCACCAACAGGTCTACCGTTTATACTCCATCCCCATCTCGCTGCATAACCTAAATGCGCTTCAAGAACTTGGCCTATATTCATTCGTGAGGGTACTCCCAATGGGTTAAGGACGACATCAACCGGAGTTCCATCTTCCAGAAATGGCATATCTTCTATCGGAAGAACAGTTGAAATTACACCTTTATTTCCGTGTCTACCTGCGAGTTTGTCGCCAACACTGATTTTTCTTTTCTGAGCTACATACACACGAACCAATTCGTTTACTCCTGGCTGGAGTTCTGCGCCGTGTTCACCATCGCGAACGAATTTGTCAATAGCGATTACCGTCCCAGTTTCACCATGAGGAACTGTAAGAGAAGTATTCCGGACTTCTTTAGCTTTTTCTCCAAATATTGCTCTTAGTAGTCTTTCTTCTGGGGTTAATTCCGTTTCCCCTTTTGGTGTGACCTTACCAACTAAGACATCGCCGGGGCCGACTTCCGCTCCTATTCTTATAATTCCATCTTCTCCAAGATCTGCAAGCATCTCTTCAGAAATATTTGGAATGTCTCGGGTGATTTCTTCAGAACCCAATTTTGTATCGCGCGCATCTATCTCATGCTGATGGATATGAATGGACGTTAGAACATCATCCTTCACCAACCGCTCACTGATAATAATTGCGTCTTCAAAGTTGTAACCTTTCCATGGCATAAATGCCACAAGAAGGTTTTTGCCCAAAGCAAGTTCGCCTAAGTCCGTTGACGGGCCGTCAGCTAATACGTCGCCCTTCCGAACCTTATCCCCCTCACTTACAAGAGGTTTCTGGTTAATGCATGTGTCTTGATTTGATCTCTGGAATTTTTTTAATTTGTAAGTCTTTCTGCCTAGAGTTTTCTCTGCTTCGTACTCAACTGTCAAAGTTGTTCCCGTAATTTGAGCAATAGCCCCATTGCCTTCTGCGATGATCATATCGGCAGCATCAAATGCAGCTCTTTGCTCAATCCCAGTTCCAATATAGGGTGCTTCTGCTTGTAGCAAAGGTACAGCTTGTCTTTGCATGTTCGCTCCCATGAGCGCCCGGTTAGCATCATCATGTTCTAAAAACGGGATCAAGGCAGTTGCAACTGAAACAATTTGTCGTGGGGAGACATCCATAAGTTGGACCTCCTCGGGTGCGACATACGAAATTTCAGTTGTTGCACCAAAGAAGACTTCTTGCTCTAAAGCTGTTTTTAGACCTTGAAGCGTTGCTGCTTGTGGTGACCGTCTTACAAGAACTCTGTCACGTATGAAGTTCCCTCGTGCGTCAATAGGTGCGTTTGCCTGTGCTACAACATATTCTTCTTCTTCATCAGCAGCAAGGTATCTGATCTCATTTGTTACTCGACCATTCTTTACTATGCGATATGGCGACTCAATGAATCCGAAGTCGTTAACCTTTCCATAACTTGCCAATGCTCCAATGAGGCCGATATTTGGGCCTTCTGGTGTTTCTATCGGACACATTCGGCCGTAATGACTAAAGTGAACGTCTCTAACTTCAAATCCTGCTCGCTCTCTTGAAAGTCCCCCTGGGCCAAGAGCTGAGAGTCGTCGCCTATGTGTCAAACCTGAAAGTGGGTTGACTTGGTCCATGAACTGTGACAATTGAGATGTTCCGAAGAATTCTTTTATTGAAGCTACTACAGGACGAATGTTGATAAGAGAGGTTGGGGTGATCCCTTCCACATCCTGGGTTGTCATACGTTCGCGGACCACACGCTCCATTCTTGATAACCCAATACGAACCTGATTTTGAATAAGTTCCCCAACGCTCCTAATACGCCTATTAGCGAAATGATCTTGATCATCTAGCCGATATCCAGGCTCAAATTTCATGAGATGCAGCAAGTAAGTACTTGCTGCGAGAACTTCGGAAGGACTTAGTACGGTTGCGTCTACATCTGGTCGTTCTAGTTGAACACCAAAAAGTTTTTCAATTTTATCTATTTCAGGTCCTAGTTTCCTATTTAATTTATATCTTCCAACTCGTGAGAGGTCATAGCGGCGACTCTCAAAGAAAGCATTCCGGAAATAGTTTCTCGCTGCATCAAGGTTTTGCGGTTCGCCTGGTCGCACTCTCCTATAGATTTCAAGTAGGGCTTCTTCTTGCTTGTTCTTATCAGGGTCTAATTTATCAAACTCCTTTAAATACTGTGGTTCAAGAAAATCAAAGTGTTTAACGAAATTTGGCAAAAAGTTTGGTTGGTTCTCTTCATCAAAACCTAGAGCACGTATCAAGGTAAAGATACTCAGTCGGCGTTTGCGAGCTATACGAGTTCCAGCTGTTGGATCCTTCCCTGGCTTTTGTTCAACATCAAATTCAATCCACTCACCTCTATATGGATGGATAGTTCCAGTGACTAATTGATTTCTCGCAAGGTTACGAAGTCGGTATCTTTCTCCAGGTTGGAAAATTACACCTGGCGATCGAACTAGCTGTGAAACAACTACTCGTTCCGTCCCATTGATAACAAAGGTCCCCTCATCTGTCATCTTAGGGAACTCTCCAATAAATACTATTTGTTCTTTCAACTCTCCGGTGTCGCGGTTCCCAAAGGTAGCACGAACTAGTATTGGCATTGTGTAACTGATTTGATTCGCTTTACACTCTGCGACGGTGTATTTCGGTCCAGGGTTTAGATCTTCGTCACGTGGATCAAACTCAAGTTTGAGTTGAAGTGTTTCAGAAAAATCTGTAATTGGGCTTATATCGTTAAAGGTCGCTGCTAAACCTTCTTCTAAAAACCATTTGAAAGATTCTCTTTGAACTGCAATGAGGTCTGGAAGGTCCAGAACTTCATCTAGATTTGCGAATGAATATCGGTTGCGGGTTGGAGACAAGAATTACTCCTCAGTATGACGGTGGGTATGGGCGTTAGCGTGAAATTTACGCTTGGTTTATTGCTAGAGCAGAGAAGTGGCTACTCCTTTATCAGTCGTTTTGGACGCGCGTAGCACCATGAAATACATCGTGGGCACGCACATGGGCAGAATAAGAAGTCTATGTGCAATTTATGTAAACACAAAGTAATTTTTCGTCTATTTTCTAAATATGAAAAATTTTTTCTACCCATTGATAGCGAAGAATTTTCCCAAATCTCTAAGAAATTGGATTAATTCCAGTAGCTAGCATTATTGAGCGTTAAAACTATTGAATTTCTACGGATGCTCCTGCGGCTTCAAGGGCTTCTTTAGCTTTATCAGCATCTTCCTTTGAGGCACCTTCAAGAACAGCTTTTGGTGCAGATTCAACTAGCTCTTTAGCTTCTTTGAGGCCCAATGATGTTAAACCACGGACTTCTTTAATGACATTAATTTTCTTGTCACCAGCGCCTGTTAGAACAACGTCAAATGAGCTCTTTTCTTCTCCGGCGTCACCTTCACCAGCACCTGCTGGAGCGGCGGCAACAGCAGCAACTGGTGCTGCAGCAGTTACACCGAACTTTTCTTCGAACTCACTCAAAAGTTCACTAAGTTCTAGGACACTCATGTTAGCTATTGCTTCGAGTACCTCTTCTTTGGTAGTCATAATTTAACTCTCCTCATTTTCTTTGGCTTCGCCATCGATTGTTTTATTTTCCGTGGACTCTTGTTCAGAACCCTCGACTTCTTCAGCTTCTGCTGTCTCTTCTTCAGCTTCTGCTGTCTCTTCTTCAGCTTCTGCTGTCTCTT
>PAQG01000015.1 GCA_002709645.1 Acidimicrobiaceae bacterium | reverse complement strand
TGTGTCATCTACCGGCAGATTTAACGCTCAAGAACGCGGTTTAATGCCCCTCAAGGGTCTATCTTTGAAGAGGGATATGGAAGCACAGAAAAAATCCAACCGTTTTCGCCCACAAGATTGGGTTCTTGTTTTAGGTGTTGCTGTTGCTCTGTTCACAGCTCTTTCCGGTGTTGCTGCCTCGATCTTTGATCAAAAAGGTGATAGTCCTATCCATCGGGAAGTTTTTGGCAATGTCCCAACTGCTGCAAAAGTCGCTTTCTATTCCATCATTCCTGCCTTAATCATTTATGGTGCTTGGAATTTCTCGTTGCGTGTAAAGAACTGGACTCGTGGCCAACCAGATAATCGGGCTACGACAAAAAAGAATGTTCACCGTCGGGCAAAGAATTTACGCTCTGGGCTTTACATGAAAACACTTATGCGAGACCCTGCAGCTGGGTTAATGCATTCACTCATGTATTTCCCTTTCATTATCCTTCTCGGTGTCACGACAACCCTAGAAATTGATCATCAATTGCCGGAAGATCTTAAATTCCTTCATGGAGGCGTATATAAAGGATATTCGCTCGTCGGTGATGCAGCTGGGGTCCTTTTCTTGATAGGTGTTGGTTGGGCCCTACTTCGTAGGTACGGGCCACGCCGTTTCCGCCCATATCGAATCCGTATTAAATCAAAAGGTGATCATGCTATCGGGCTTGGCCTTCTCTTTGGTCTAGGAGTGACCGGATTTATCGCTGAAGGATTCAGAATAGCTTTAGCTAACGAACCCGATTTTGAGAAATGGTCCATCATTGGCTACCCCCTAGCAAACCTTGTCGATGGTTTTGGGAACCTAAGTGGTTGGCATCAGGTCTGGTGGTACGCCCATGTGATCTTCTTCATCGGATTTCTTATATTCCTCCCAATTACGATGCTTCGTCACATATTCACATCTCCGTTAAACATGTACCTTCAAGACCGTGATCGTCCCAAAGGGGCAATGAAACCACTTCCCAATCTCATGGAAACAGAACTAGAATCGTTCGGGGCTTCCGTCATTGAAGACTTTACGTGGAAACAACTTCTTGATACAGATGCTTGCACTATGTGTGGGCGATGCACATCAGTATGTCCGGCACACGCGACAGGTAAACCTTTAGACCCCAGAGAAATCGTTCTTAAAACTGGTGAAGTTATGGCTGCGACTGGCGATCCAGCAACTACTCCACCAATCGGAGTGGATCCAGAAATTACTGTCCCTGCGAATTGGATGTTTGATCGAGTCACAAATGATGAATTATGGTCATGCACCAGTTGTAAGGCATGTGATGAAAACTGCCCAGTGAATATTGAAATCCTTGACAAAATTCTGGACATGCGACGTTATAAGTCTTTGATGGAATCAGATTTCCCAGCGGAATTAGGTAACGCATATCGTGCTATGGAGAACTCCGGTAATCCTTGGTCAATATCCCAAACGGAAAGAGCAGATTGGATTGGGGATATTGAAGGGATCGCCGTTCTCGCAGGTGGTGACCCATTTGAATCAGAGTGGCTCTACTGGGTAGGCTGCGCCGGAAGCTTTGATGATAAGAACAAGAAAGTTAGTCAAGCAATGGCGAAACTTCTCCACCGTGCTGGGATAGATGTAAGTATTCTTGGCCCTGACGAAAACTGCACGGGTGACCCCGCTCGCCGATCTGGAAATGAATACATTTTCCAAATGCTGGCTATGCAGAATATAGAAACGTTAAATGGCATGGGTGTTAAAAAAATCATTACCCAATGCCCACATTGTTTCAATACGTTACAGAACGAATACCCGCAGCTTGGCGGACATTACGAAGTTATCCACCATACGCAATTGTTAGAGCAACTCATAGATAGCGGCCAATTGGACATGTCCCAGGCCACTCTAAAAGAACGCATCGTTTACCATGACAGTTGTTACTTGGGTCGTCATAACGATATTTATATGTCGCCAAGAAAAGTTATTGGGAGCCTTTCCGGTGTTGATATTGTCGAAGCCCCAAGAAACGGGACAAAGGGCATGTGTTGCGGTGCTGGTGGAGCACGAATGTGGATGGAGGAAGATATCGGCCCGAAGGTAAATGACGTCCGTGCCCTTGAACTCGTCGAAACAGGAGCGAGTAGGATCGCCACAGCATGCCCATTCTGTTACATCATGATGGACGATGGAGTAAAAGCAGCAGGAAAAGAAGAAGATGAAGTGAAAGTCGCTGATCTCGCTATCCATCTTGTAGAAGCTTTGGAAGAGGGAGAAGAACGAAAAGAAGAGGCCCGTCAAGAATCAATAGAGGCGCCTTTGGTTGCTACCCCAGAGCCAGTTCCCGCTGATGTGGTATCTGCGCCAATACCTGTTGGAGAACCCAGTCCTATTGGTGCTATTCAAAGAGTGACAAATCAACCAGGCAGAGGTGCTACGGTACTCGCCCAACCCGCTGTTACGATCTCAGATACTTCCACCGATACCGAATCAACAGTTGCAGCAGAGATACCTTCAACTCCTGATAATCTTTCCCTTATACGGGGTATGGATCCATATACGATTCAACGCTTGAATGATCGGGGAATTATTAGCTATATACAGATCTCGGTATTAAGTAATGAAGAAATAGATGTTATTGAAGAGGAATTTGATATCCCCGGTTGCTTTAACCGGTTCAGTTGGCGCTATCAAGCACAACAACTAATGAACGAAGAAGAGTAATTCTAAACTGCTTCAGTTCGCTTTTTGTACCGCTTGAAACCTGAAAATAGAAGAATAAAGGCGATACTAACTGCAAGTGTAATCATTGGTGCATTTTGTATCCAGCGAACACTGTCATCGCCGTAGTATGCAAAAAGAAACGCTGTCGGGATTAAACCGATGATCGTTCCAATAAGAAATTCGCGCCAACGAATTTTCAATATGCCAAGAAACCAATCTGCTGCTGGGGCATACCCTGTCACAAGTCGTAGTGCAATGGTTGATAGGAGTGCATGATCAACGAATCGCTTCTCCCATCCGATAAAGCGTTGTGGTAGACGTTTCCTAACCCAATCCTGAGCTAACCATCTTGCGACAACAAACCCGATGCTGCTGGCGATAATACCACCGAGCATGCTGTAGATGAAGACTTCCCACCATGTCCAAACAAAGGTTGCAGGAATGATTAATGCTGCTCCTGGGAGGCTGAGAGGTTGGGCGGCAATAAAGGCAAGAATGTAAATAATGGGGCCAAAGGCTCCGGAGTCTTGGAAAAAGTCCTGTATCCGTTCCCGATCGTGGAAAAAATCCCAAAAGCCAAAAACTACGCCTACTACAATACCAATAATGACCACGGGAATGACTACTTTATGAATCTTCCTATTGTTACTACTTGTCAAAGTTTTCCCAATATCGGCTTGGCCGAGGTCCTCGCTGATTCTGATATTTAGACCCTATGGAGCTAGACCCGTACGGATTTTCTGCAGGTGTAGTCATTTGTTGAAAGCTTATTTGACCTATTTTCATTCCGGCATAAAGGGTAATGGGTAGGTTCGCTACGTTTGAAAGTTCAAGAGTTAATTGCCCATCCCAGCCGGCGTCAACGAATCCTGCGGTGGAATGAATGAGGAGTCCTAATCGGCCAAGGCTGCTTTTCCCTTCTAAGCGAGCTACAAGGTCTTCTGGGAGAACAACTCTTTCAAGGGTGCTTCCAAGCACAAATTCGCCGGGATGGAGAATAAAGGGTTCTGCATCATTGATGGTTACGAGTTCTGTCAGGTCTTCCAAGTTTTGTTTTACGTCGATGATTCCCATGGAATGGTTTTTAAAGACTCTGAATTGGAAATCAATTCTTAGATCAACGGAACTTGGTTGAATAGCATTTTCCCCGAGTGGGTCAATTATTATTCTTCCTGAGTCCAAGTTTTCTTTAATAGTTCTATCGGAAAGGATCACGTTGTGCAGATTAGTAGCTGAATTGGGTGTTTCGTCAATCCTTTATAGGAATACCTGAGGTTTCTAACTTCACGCAGTTGATTTATCGCTGTATCGTATGGGCGTGAAAGTAGACCACCTGACGAAACACGCTGATGAAATCGGTGATCGGATAGCTGTTATTGATGACAAAATAGGTCATTCAGTTCGTAGATATAATTATGTTTCTTTTAACGGACGTGTCAATGCTTTAGCGAACGGGTTTCTTACCTTGGGGATTTCTGAGGGTTCCCATATTGCATGGTGGGGGAATAACAGTGTTGAGGTTCTAACCACGATTCATGCTATTCGGAAAGCTGGTGGAGTTTCGATACCTATTCCCTACCGGTCAACAAGTGAAGAGGCCTTATATTTGCTTGGTGTCGCCGATGTCGAAATTCTGGTTATTGAAAGCCGGTATGTACCAGTTGTTGAAAAGATTAGTGACCAACTTCCTAAACTTAATCACATCATTATCTATGGGGAACTCGAAGCAGATCATGTGGGTAAACCGATGGGTGAGATTTTGGGGTCTTCTGATACGCCAGTAAGTGAAGGTAATTTCGTTGGTACCCAAAACATGATTTTCACATCTGGTACGACGGGGAAGCCGAAAGGGGCTGTTCGTAAAGTTGGTGGCGAAGCAAACCAGTACGGCCCTCTTCTTGAATTGTTGGGCTGGAATCAGATGGAAAGCCTCATTTTTTTGACAACAGGTCCCCTGTATCACTCAGGTCCATCCGGTTTTGCTCTGCGGTCACAACTCGTCGGGGCAACCGTTGTCACCCAATACGCGTTTGATCCAGAAGATTGGTTACGACTCGTTTCTACTCATGCCGTCTCAGCAACATTTTCAGCACCGACTCCAATTCGGAGAGTGACGTCTCTTCCTGATGAGGTCAAAACTAAATATGATGTTTCATCTTTACGTTCGTTAATCGCGAATGCTGCGCCGTGGACAATGAAACTTAAAAGGGCGTACTTGGAAGATTTCCGTGAGGATTCGCTCTGGGAAGTTTACGGATCAACAGAACTATCTGTTTGTACTGTTCTCGCTCCAGAGGATCAATTACGTAAACCGGGGTCATGTGGTGTTCCTGCCCCAGGAGTGGAAATACAACTCATTGATGAAAGCGGGGAACTTATCTCTGAACCGGATGTAGCCGGTGAGCTTTATGCACGATCAAGCGCGCTGTTTGAAACGTATTACAAATCTCATGACAAATACCTTGAAGATCATCGTGGCGGATATCAAACTGTTGGAGATATCGCGTACATTGACGAGGAAGGGTACTACTTCATCTGTGACCGCAAGAAAGACATGATTATCTCTGGGGGTGTGAATGTGTATCCAGCTGAAATTGAAAATGTCCTTGACGAATACCCTCTGGTTGAAGAGGTTGCCGTGATCGGCGTTGCTGATGATGACTGGGGTGAAGCGGTGTGCGCTGTCGTTGTTCCAAGAAAGGAATTCTCATCTGATGATCTTCTTTCCTTCGCTCGCTCTCACCTTTCTGGACCGAAAGTACCCAAACACGTTTATTTCATTGATGAATTACCCAAGACAGGGTCAGGGAAAGTTCTTAAGAGGAATCTCCGTCAAATAGTTGTAGACAAAATATAGTGACCTACGCAAGGATTTGAATGACTAGAGAAAAGAAGACGTGGAAAAAACCTCTTTCGCCCCAAGAAATATCAAACGCTATTTTCGTGGATTTTGAAGGTGAACAGGTAAAGAAAAGTGACGGCTCAACTGATTATTCCGATGAGAAAGCTCGAAAATTCCTTGGAATACTATGGAATCCATTCTCATCAAATTCACACCTTCCACGATTACAACAATTCATTCTCGATCCAACACTGAAGCTATGCAAAAACACCTTTGACGCTGCTGAATATGGGTTATGTCACAAGCACAATGTGAAATACTTCAGTACTCGAGAAAAAACTGAAGAGGAAGCAATTAAATTCTTATTAAAAGAACGCTGGAATGATGCACCGATTGTGAGTTGGTCAGATCATGATAAGGGTGTAATTCAAGAAATGATGAACAACGACCGGTTCAGCGATGAGCAACGATCAAACATTGAACGACGATGGCGAGATGCAAAGGCAACTGCCAAAAAATGGAACAGGGAGGCCCTTTCAGGAAAAATTAAGAGACCTCACAAATTATCAACCTACCTTTCTATTGTTGGATACGAGCTACCTTCATTGATTGAAGATGACAACGGCAAGAAGGAAAAGAAGATTAGTGAAGAGATGAAGTATTTGTCAGACCATCTAAAGAACAAACGGAGTATAGAAGAATTAACAGAGCCACAAAAAACAAAATGGCGGTATATCTGTGAATACAATTTCCATGATTTGGAAGGAATGAGGCAAGTCCTACTTACCGCAGTATCCGACAGTTAATGTCTCATCTTTCAACTACTTAACAGGAGTATGTACTGGCAGGTTGATGACTTCAGCTGGTTCTTCATGGTGATCAAGGAGTTCTAACTGTTCTCCCTGCCGTCTTCTCAACCCTGCGTGCCAATGTTTGCGGCACATTAATTCGTAAGTGACTTCCGCTGTTTCTTCTATTTCTTCCGTAGCGGTATCTCCAACAACTTTCAAAGCCCCCGAGTACACCTGTATTCCATTGACGAGTCTCGCATTGTGTGTTGCCCGTGAACCGCACCAACATCTAGCTTCAACCTGTACTTGACTTCGAACGTCAGCAAGTTCGAGAAGGCGAGCGGTTCCAGGGAATAATTCTCCTTGGAAACTTGTCAAAAGACCAAACGCGTAGACGTCTACGTGGAGTTCATCAACGACTCGTGCGAGTTGTTCTATTTGATTTGGCTCGTAGAACTGAGCTTCATCACATACCATCGCGTCCAGTCCCGTGATTTCAAAAGCTTCTCGGGCTAATTCAAATAGGTTCACGGATGCGTCAACAATGTCGGCTTCTGCTTCTACTCCGAGCCGACTTGATACTTTGCCTTGTTGACGATCTAACTGAGTGGTCAGGATAACTTTGAGCCCTCGTTGCGCAAGGTTGTGACGAATCTGTAAAGCTTGTGTGCTTTTCCCTGATCCCATAGTTCCGAAGAAAAACCGAAGTTCAGCCATATGGAGAAACTACACGTTTGTGATTCGAAGTCAAGTGGTAACGGTTATGTGAGAGTTCTTAATGCTTCATAAAATTATAAAGAATTATTCTGAGGCCATGTATATGCAATCCATCCCGTACAGTATGCGTATGCCTTCAGTTAACGATATACCTGTGGCTCATACCCCAACTGGCGGTTGGAAAGCTTTCCCAGACCCTATTCTTGAAGGCTGCGTTGATGCGTTGGCTGATGGCGCTCCTGATTTGCGGGGTATGTGGAAAGTAGTCACTGTGTCCGTGAAAGGTATTTACGACTCTGATCATGAGATGGTCAGTTCTTTGCAACGAATTGAACAAGCTGGTGACCGGATTGTTATTACCAGTGAGGGCGTTATCCATGACATGCGCTGCGATGGGACTGTAGAGCATGGTGTTCATGATGTGAGCATTGATTTCTCAACGGAAATAAGGGTTGTTGCGACCTATGAGAATGGCGTTCATATGTTACGTCCTGTCGGTATTCCTATTGAGGTTAGCCGCCACCTTGATGGAGATGAACTGGTGTGGGAGTACGGCCCGTTCTTTACCGCACGGCTTGAAAGAATAAGTTCATAACGAAATCAAAAAAGTTTTCGCCTTTCATACCAAAATCTGTAAAGCTGAACGAATGGTTACAGTTCCTGACATTATCCAACAGTCAGCGTTTCAATTCCCTGATCGGTGCGCTATTTCGGTTGGCGATAATGAACTAACTTTTTCTGAGGTTGATGACCGTGCTAGCCGGTTAGCACAAATCATTCTTGATATGGGTATTTCTCGTGGTGAACGAATAGCTCTCTTAGCAATGAACGAAACAGAATTTTTTGAAGTGCAGGTCGCTGCTATTCGTGCTGGCGTCGCCCTCGTTCCCCTTAACTTTCGACTCGCTGTTCCTGAATTAACGTACATTATGGAAAATTCTGAACCGATGCTATTGATCACTGGCCCTGGTTTCCATGAAATCGGTAATGAACTAGGCTGCCCGAACAGGCTGGCTTTAGGAAACGATTACGAACAGGCCCTGCAATCAGTTTCCCCCTTGGATAGATCTCCTATAGATGCTTCACAGATCTGTTCTGTTCTCTATACGAGTGGCACCACTGGACGACCTAAAGGTTCCCTGATATCAAATCAGGCGTTATGGGCGCGGATCGTGTCTTTTACGCTTGAATACAAGCCTGATCCCAGCGACGTCTTTCTCCAAGGACTACCCCTATTTCATATAGCGGCGAACGTGTCTTTTACGTACGCTTATAACGGTGCGACCAATGTTGTTGTCCGTGACTTCAACCCAGCTGATGTGATCCAAACACTGGAAGATAAAAAAATATCAGATGCCTTGTTTGTCCCAACCATGATCAATCTTCTCATCAACCATCCTGATATTGAATCTGTTGATCTTTCAACACTCGATTTTGTAGCGTATGGGGCGTCAACAATTCCACCTTCTGTTTTAACGAAAGCTATTGAAGTCTTTGACGCTGATTTCTGCCAATTGTTCGGAATGACCGAAACATCAGGTTGTACCGCTTTACGCCCAGAAGACCACGACCCAGAAAATAAGCCACATTTACTGGCATCAGCTGGAGTAGTAGCTCATGGGTTCGAAGTTCGTGTCGTAAATGACAAAGATGTTGATGTTTCCATTGGCGAAGTTGGTGAAGTGATCTGTCGTGGCCCTGCGCTCATGGATGGATACCTTGGAGCTGAAGAAGCCACAGCTTCCGCCCTACGTGGCGGTTGGATGCATACCGGTGATATGGGAAAACTTGATGAAGACGGGTACCTGTATATCACTGATCGGAAGAAAGACATGATTATTTCAGGTGGAGAAAATATTTATCCCAGAGAAGTTGAAGATGTCCTCTTCACCCATAATGACGTACATTCTGCTGCTGTCATAGGTATCCCAAATGAGAAGTGGGGAGAGCAAGTTCACGCCATTGTCGTACTGCAACCTGATTGTTCTTTATCAGAGATGGACCTTCTCGTTTACGCTCGGGAAAACCTTGCGGGTTATAAAGTTCCGAAATCAGTAGAATTCGTTGAAGAATTACCGACAAATGCTACAGGGAAAGTGTTAAAGAAAATTTTGCGTGAACCGTATTGGGAAGGGCATCAAAGACAGGTTCATTGATTTGAGTTAGTGACCTGATGCGGTTGTAGAATCCAGTCACTGCGGGTGTAGTTCAATGGTAGAACATCAGCTTCCCAAGCTGAGAACGGGGGTTCGATTCCCCTCACCCGCTCATTAATCTTTCCGGTCCTTTTAGACCTTGACTATTGATTTCCCAATGTTGCCACCAGTAAACATCTTTTTATAAGCGACAAGAGTGTTCTCAACACCATTAGTTTCATCAAAGCGGAAGGTGATTAATCCTTCGTTTAACCATTGTCGCATACGCGCATCGGATTCATCACCGCGATGGAAATAGTCTGGTGAAAAGAATCCTGTGATTGAAACTCGTTTGTGCAGGAGGTATTCAAATTTGTAGGGTCCCGGGACAGGGCCTTCGGCGTTGTAGCTATCCATGAGCCCGCTGAGAGCGATTCTTCCATGTATAGCCATGTTTGGTAATACTGCATCAAGAATAGGTCCGGCGACGTTATCGAAATAGATGTCTATACCGTTTGGGCAATATTCTTTGATCTTTTCCTCTACGTCGTCTTTCTTATAATTGATTCCTTCATCAAAGCCGAGGTCTGACTTGATCCAGTCAATTTTTTCATCAGTTCCGGCAATTCCTATTGTTCGGCATCCAGCTATTCGGGCGACCTGGCCGGCTATCGAACCAGTTGAACCTGCTGCTGCAGAAACGAGGAAGGTTTCACCGGGTTTTGGTTTACCGACATCGAGAACACCGAAGTATGAGGTCCACCCACTTGGACCTATGAGCCCGATGTATTGCCGTATGTCATCTATTTCCGGGTCTACTACGAATACTCCGGCTTCTGCCGGGTTCACAATTGAGTAGTCTGCCCATTGACCCCAGGCGCGTACAAGCGTGCCTTTTGTGTAAGCCGGATGGTTGCTTTCCTCGATTGTTCCGACGAGTATTCCGACCATGGCAGATCCAAGTGGAAGAGGTACGCCAAATCGTCCCTTTCGTGGGTGTAACCAGTTTCGTGTTCCAGCGTCCATGCCGATATAAATATTCTTGATTAAGAGTTCTCCGGGGGCTAAATCAGGTATTGGTTCACTTTTAAACTCAAATGATGGTGCGAAATCCATTCCTTCTGGGCGTCTTTGGAGTCGCCATACCCATCGTTCATTCATGTCTCTCCCCTTTTATAGTGCAGGAGAAAAGTACCTGTAAAAGCAGCAGTGGCGCAACTCTTCAGTTGCGCCGCCACCTTTTTTACTTACTTAAGTAATTTATGTGTGTATGTTTACTTCGTATAAAGCGTTATTTAAAGCCCCTTTCAGAAGGATTGGGTTTTAGGGGGTAGGGTCTTTGGATGCCTGTGCGAGGAGTGTTCCGTGAATAACCACAATACATTGCCTTTGCCATTGCGTCGGAGAGAATTACTTGCATTGATAGCGGCGTTAATGGCGTTAATGGCATTAGGCATTGACATACTTCTGCCCGCGTTTGATGATATTCGTGTCGCGTATGGGTTAAGTGAGGATTCGTCAGCTCCGGGGCAACTTATTACAATTTATTTTGTTGGGTTAGCTATCGCCCAACTCATTTTTGGTCCTCTGTCTGACTGGTTTGGGCGGAAACCTATCATCTTTATAGGGATTTTCATCTATATCATCGGGTCGATAGGTTCTGCACTTGCCCCAAATTTTGTAACGTTGCTTGCATTTCGTTTTATTTGGGGTGTTGGTGCTGCTGGGACACGGGTTGTAGCTGTTGCTGTTGTGAGAGATTGTTTTGAAGGAAGTCAGATGGCAAAAGCTATGTCGGAGATTATGGCTGTTTTTGTGCTTGTTCCGGTTATTGCTCCAACATTTGGTGCAGGCTTGATAGCTATTCTCCCATGGGAAAGCATCTTTTGGTTTAGTGCTATTTTCGCTGTTGGAATGAGTATTTGGAGTTTACGACTTCCAGAAACGCTTAACCCTGAGTACAAGGTTAGGTTTAACTGGTCTTCGACGAAGCGTGGGTATGGTCGTGTGTTGCGTACTAGGATTACAGCTTTCTACACGCTCTCATCTGTTTGTTTGCAAGCAGTTTTTGTCATGTACTTATCTAGTTGTGAACGGATCATTAGTGACATTCTTGGCAGAGGCGATCAGTTTCCTATTATTTTCGGTATTGTTGCGATCGGTTTCGGGATTGCCGCTTTGATCAACGGAAAACTAGTGACAGCAATCGGAATTCAGAAATTGCTATTTGGCGCTTCTATTTTTCTCGTGTTCAGCTCGAGTGTGCTAGCGGTTGTGACATTGATGAATGAAGGTACTCCAAATTTCTGGCTGTTTATTCCTTTACTCGCTGTTGTGTTATGCACATTCATGTTTATCATGCCGAACCTGAACTCTGCAGCGTTGTTTCCAATGGGTGACATCGCAGGAACAGCTGGTGCTTTCACGAGTGCTATCCGAATGTCTTTAGGGGCTGCTATCGGCGGTGTCTTGAATTCACTTATCAAAGATTCACTTACACCTTTTGTTGTTGGCCTTGTCTGTATGGCGATGTTAACGATGGTAACGATTTTTGTTGCTGGTGATCCTGAGCCAGAACGCGATTATTTACCAAATTGATTAAAGATTTTTGGGGGTTCACTCCAAGGGTCGGATAACGTTCCATCTTTTGCTTCTGTAATTGCTTTCCATACTCGTTCAGGGGTGCATGGCATATCCAAATGTCGAACTCCTAGATGAGCAATAGCATCTATGACCGCATTTTGGACGGCAGGCGTTGATCCTATTGTTGATGCTTCACCAATACCTTTTGCTCCTAATGGGTTGAGGTGTGTTGGAGTGACCGTGTGATGGGTTTCAAAGTAAATCATTTCGGCAGCGGAAGGGAATGCATAATCCATAAAATTTCCTGTTAAAGGATTTCCATATTCATCAAAAAGAACTTCTTCAAATAGAGCTTGAGATATGCCTTGAGAAATGCCGCCTTGTTGTTGGCCCTCGAAAATAAGTGGGTTTATAACTGTTCCGGCATCATCTACAGCGACATGGCGTAGAAGGGTCACTGCCCCGGTTTCTAAGTCAACTTCAACGGCAGAAATGTGAGTGCCAAATGGGAACGTTGGATTTTTTTGCGTGAAATCCAACTGTGCTCCAAGTCCTTGCATTTCGTCCGTAGTGTCCAGCACACCGTCAGGAAGTTCTTCACTTGCGGCTGTTGCGAGTTCTGCCCAACTTAGTGAGGATGCGGGTACGCCAATGACTCCGATTGTTCCTTCTTCAGTATTGACCACGATATCGTCGGTTGATGCTTCAAGGAGGTGAGCTGCAACGGATCGTGCTTTATCAACAACGGCTTCTGTTGCTTTTTTGATCGCCGATCCGCCTAATTGCAGTGAACGTGAACCTCCGGTTCCTCCGCCTCGAGGAACGATGTCTGTATCAGATTGAACAAGTGTGATCTTGTCAACTGGGATTCCGGTAAATTCTGAAACGATCATAGCGAAACTTGTTTGGTGGCCTTGACCGTGGGCTGATGTTCCAGCTTTCATTGTTGCTGAGCCATCGCTGTGAACTTCAACTGATGCGTATTCTGAGCCACCACCTGGACTGGTTACTTCAACATAGGAGGCGATTCCGATTCCGATTACAGTATTGTCGCCTTGGTCTCGACGCCTTCTCTGTTCTTCACGAAGATTGTCATAATCAATGATTTCAGCTGCTTTTTCAAGAGGGGCAATGTAATTTCCGGTGTCATATGTCCATCCGGTGAGGGTGTTGAAAGGGAATTGGTCTGGTTGGAGGAAATTTTTTCTTCGGATCTCCAATGGGTCTATGCCTAGCTCTAAGGCTGCTTGATCAATAACGCGTTCAAAAAGTGCTGTCGCTTCAGGCCTCCCTGCTCCTCGGTATGCTCCGGTTGGTGTTGTATTGGTAATGCCTACAGCGATGTCGAAACGTAACTTGGGAAGATTGTAGGTGCCGTTTGCCATGAATTTTGTCAACGTTGGGAGCAGCGCTCCCATTCCTGGGTAAGCTCCTGCGTCGCCGACAAGTCGGACTCGCATACCGGTAAGTTTGCCATCATTGTCGAAGCCTGTTTCGCAGTATTGGACTTGTGCTCGCGAGTGTGCAAGGGCAACCATGTCTTCGCTACGGGTTTCAGTCCATGTCACTGGCCTGTTGAAACGTTCTGCAAGCTTAGCAAGTACTGGAAATTCTGCGTACATTCCTGCTTTTGCCCCGAAACCTCCACCTACGTCGGGAGCTATGACTCGAATCGTTTCTGCGTCACGTTGTAATGCGTCAGCAAGCTTATCTTTCAAACTGTGAGGCATTTGTGTCGCACAGTAAAAGGTTAAGCGGCCGTCATCGCCACAGATTGCTGCTGCTGAATTTGGTTCTAGTGGGGCGCCAGCGACTCGTTGGTTAACATATCGTCCTCGAACAACATGTGTCGCGTCTGCGAGCACATCATCTGCTGGGTCAGCGAGCGTGAATGCGACATTGTTTCCTTTAGCAGGGAAAATAGGGTCAGTGTTTTCATCAAGGGCCGCTTCTGGGTCAACGATTGTGGGGAGATAGTCGTAGTCAATGTAAACGAGTTCTGCTGCGTCGACTGCTTGTTGGAATGTTTCAGCAACGATGACAACGACGGGGTCTCCTACATATCGGACGGTGTCAGTGGCAAGTGGAGTTCGTGCAAAGGTATCGCTCACCATTTGAAGCCCTGGATTAATCGGACCCATTCCAAGTTCGTCTGCTGTGATAACTCCGATAACGCCGGGAGCTTTAATGGCTTCATCTATGTTGATTTCTTTTATGGTTGCGTGGGCGACTGTGGATCTTACAAAATACGCGTGGGCGACATTGTCAAGGGGTAAGTCGTAGACATACCTTCCCCCATCAGTGAGGAGATTTACATCTTCTGTTCTTGGAACACGGTTTCCGAGTATTGATCCGACCACGGGAGAACATTACCTCACTTCTGCTCAAGAAATGTAGTCCATAGGCGCGAAAGTCGTCGTTGATGGCTTGTAGAGTGACGGGAACACGGTCATATTGTGGTTTAAGGGGGCTTTTGGTTATGGATTTTGGCGATAATGAAATTTACGAAGCCATACGTGAAGGAGTGCGCCGAGTCTGCGCTGATTTTCCCGATGAATATTGGTCTGAGAAGGACACGAATCATGAATTCCCATGGGATTTTTATGAAAAGGTCGCAGAGGGTGGTTGGATTGGAATCGCGATACCTGAAGAGTTCGGAGGTGGGGGTAAAGGAATCACAGAAGCATCAATTGTTTTGGAGGAGATAGCTGCTTCAGGTGCGGCTATGAATGGCTGTTCCGCTATTCACCTTTCAATGTTTGGGATGGAACCTGTTAGAAAATATGGTTCTGCTGAACTAGTTGCAGAGGTACTACCTCGAGTGGCTTCTGGTGAGTTACATGTTGCTTTCGGAGTGACTGAACCTGATGCGGGAACAGATACGACGAAGATTCGGACTCGTGCTGAACGCGACGGTGATGAATATGTCATAACAGGAGCAAAAGTGTGGACGAGTAAGGCCCCGTATTGTGACATGTGTTTACTTCTTGTTCGTACAACACCATTTGAAGAGGTCTCTAGCCCCACTGAAGGTATTTCACTTTTTCTTGTTGACCTTGATGATGATGCTGTTGAGATTACTCCAATTCCCAAAGTGGGCAGGAACGCTGTTGTGTCCTGTGAAGTTCGATATGACGGATTGCGGGTTCCAGCAAGTCGTCTGATTGGGGATGAAGGAGAAGGCTTCCGGTATATTCTTGATGGGTTGAATCCTGAACGGATTCTGATCGCGGCGGAGGCGTTCGGAATTGGGAAAGCCGCTGTTAGGAAAGCTGTTGAGTATGCGAAAGAACGTGTGGTGTTTGACCGTCCTATAGGTATGAATCAAGGTATTGCATTTCCGTTAGCGGAAGCACATATGAAACTTCATGCCGCTGAACTGGCTATACGGGAGGCATCATGGCGCTACGACAATGATTTGCCGTGTGCTGAAGCAGCTAATACTGCGAAATATTTAGCTGCGGAAGCAAGTTTTTTTGCTGCTGATCGTGCTATGCAAACTTTTGGAGGTTTTGGATATGCCAGTGAATACCATGTTGAGCGGTATTGGCGAGAAGCACGGCTAATGAAGATAGCTCCTGTTTCTCAAGAAATGGTCCTCAATTTTATTTCCAGTAAAACGCTCGGCCTACCCAAATCGTATTAAGAGGAATACCTCTCTTTTGGTTATTGCTCAGTAATGGTGATGGAGAGAATTTGTTCACCCCGTACTGTGGGGTTGGCTGGGTCTCGGAGATCAATTGAAGCTAACACATCATCTCCTGCGATGAGTGTGCCAAAGATTGTGTAGTTGCCATCTAGATGCGGCGTTGAGGTAAAGGTTATGAAGAATTGGCTTCCGTTTGTATCTGGTCCAGAGTTTGCCATTGCGAGAATTCCCCGCTGGTCAAACATTGTTCCTTCATCAACTTCGTCTTTGAATCGGTATCCGGGGTTTCCTGTCCCTATCCCTGTGGGGTCTCCGCCTTGGGCCATGAAGTTCTCTAATACTCTGTGGAATATGAGGCCATCGTAGTATCCGTCTTTAGTAAGGTTCACGAAGTTGTTGACCGCTAAGGGAGCTATCTCTGGAAGAAGTTGGAAGGTCATTTCTCCATCGTTAGTTGTGATTGTCGCAACGTAGTCAACTTCGTCTGTGATGGTCATTGGTGGGGGTGCTAGATAAGCGTTGTTTCTCGCGGGCGGAGCGACTGATGCCAAGGTCCCCTTTCCTGACCATGGTTCGAAAGTGTTTGGAATTTCCTGTAGGAGGTTCGCGAAAAGTGCTTCTTCGCATCCTTCAACAAGTAGCGAAATGCCTTCTAGTTCCGAAGGGTCTTGACTTACAAACGCTACTTCCCAGAATTTATCTATCCCGTCAAAATTGTTGAGTTCATCTAACAAGCATTCTTCGTTCACGGTTTTGGTAAACGATCGTATTTGTTCATATTGGAACGTTAATTGATTAGCAATGACTTCAATAGGAACACACTCATTGAGCAGGTCAATAGTTACGGTGCTCAATTCTTGGGGGACGGCAAGACCTGCTGTGATTGCCGCCATGCCGACAAAGACGGCGTCTGTAGGGTCATTGATGAATGATTCATTGAGGCATGTATTGAGTTCGTCGTTCTGTTCATTTAAGGACAGGCCTAAAGCAATTGCGTCAGTCATTCGTTGCTGTCCAACGCAATCACGGACGGAGGTTATGAGGCTTTTGAAATAGTCAGGGGTAAGAGACGCGTTTTGGTTGAGAACAGCAGATATGGCTTCTGCGAATTCTTCATTATCTGTAGCTGTCGTAAATAAACATCTCTGTTCTTGTTCAGTGATTGCTGTTCCGAGTAGTGATTGGGCAATCTGACCAGCGAACGCAACCTCTGCTGGGATAGTGAGATCAGCTGCGTTGCCTTCTTCTGCTACTTCCGTACTTTCAGTGCTTTCACTGGTGTCAGTGGCTTCATTGGCTGGTTCTTCAGTGCCTCCGCATGCTGCTAGAAAAATGCAGGCAACTACAAAGGTCGCTGTAATCATATTTTTTGCTTTCAGAGGCATATGTAGTCATATCAAAGTTCACGTGTTTCTCAACGCTCTGCTCGTGTTCTTTTTGAAATTAGCAAAAGAGAACTGGTAACACGCGAGTAGGGGTGCTTGGCGAACTAGCCTTTGTATAAAGAGAAAGGAGCGGCATGAGTGAAGAAGAAACTGTTTGGTTAACACAGTTCAGTCATGGATCTGGTTGAGGCTGCAAACTCGATCCGAGTGAATTAGCTCACGTCGTGAGCTCTCTGAACAAAAACGAGAATCCGGAAATCCTTGTCGGTTTAGAAACCGGTGATGATGCTGGTGTATGGGACTTTGGCGATGGTCGAGCGATTATTTCCACAGTTGATTTCATTACACCTTTAGTGAATGATGCGCGCACGTGGGGGCGTATAGCTGCGGCGAATAGTGTTTCTGACGTGTATGCGATGGGTGGGAAACCCTTATTCGCGTTAAATCTTGTGGGGTGGAACAATGATGAACTCCCGACCGAGCTTCTCTCAGAAGTTTTACGTGGTGGTTCTGATATCGCTGCCGAAGCGGGAATGGCAATTATCGGCGGGCATAGTATTTCTGATCCGGAACCCAAATACGGGATGGCGGTCACCGGTGAAGTCAATCCGGAACGCATGCTTACCAATACAGGTCTGAAAGAAGGCCAGGATCTTATTTTGACGAAACCGTTGGGTATAGGCGTGATCACTACTGCTATTAAAGCTGGTGTGGCAAGTGATGAAGTGATCGGTACTGCTGTTGATTCAATGGTGCAATTAAATGATGTTGCTTCACGTGTGGCGGTTGCTGCTGGTGCTACTGGCGCGACTGATGTAACTGGTTTCGGCCTTCTGGGTCATCTTGGGAAAATGGCTGCTGCTTCAGGTGTGGACACGGTTTTGCATGTTGGAGATATTTCTTTTATCTCTGGGGCTCGAGATTTCGCTTCCGATGGTGTCATTCCGGGTGGGACCCGAAGAAATCTTTCTTGGATTTCTGATCAGGTTGATGCTGGCTCGTACGGTGAGGTTGATTTGTTGTTGTTAGCGGATGCACAAACATCTGGAGGGTTAGTTTTCGGTGTTGATAAGGATAAGTCAGCTGATGTGTGTGCTGAACTCCTGTCGGAAAACGTGTCAGCTGCAGTTGTTGGAGAAACCCTAGCTGGTGATGGAAAGATCAGTCTTCGGTAGTTGAATTCTTCTAGGATGAATCTATGACTCTTTCACTGGACCCGCACCCCACATTTGCTGGGCGTTCCGGTCCAGTNCTTATTGTTGTAGCGGATGGTGTCGGAATCGCTGAAGATACGGCNAGTAACGCAGTGGCTCAAGCNNAAACGCCNACGCTTGACAANCTTCTCACATCACAATTNTCGACGAGTCTCGCTGCCCATGGCACCGCTGTTGGACTACCCACTGATGATGACATGGGNAACAGTGAAGTCGGGCATAACGCTATAGGCGCNGGTCGNATCTTTGCCCAAGGAGCGAAACTCGTCAACAAAGCACTAGAAACAAAAACAATTTATGANTCTGATGTATGGAAAGAAGCAATAAACCATGGGGGGGCTGGAACCATGCATTTCATTGGATTGCTTTCCGATGGNAACGTGCACAGTCACATANATCACCTGCATGAAATGATCAACCAAGCGGTTANTNAAGGAGTNNNCAGTATTTGTGTTCATGTTCTTCTTGATGGCCGTGATACCCCTCCCCGATCCGCTTTGAAATACGTAGAACAAACTGAAGCTTTCATNNAAACAATGAACTCTGCTTCNGATGTGAATNTTCGTATTGCTTCNGGTGGNGGGCGTATGACAATCACTATGGACCGGTATGAAGCTNATTGGGGNATGGTCCAACGCGGGTATGACTGCCACACACATGGGATAGGTAGAGCTTTTGGTTCCGCTATAGAAGCAGTGGAAACCCTGTATAGCGAAACAGATTTAGGTGACCAGTATCTGGAGCCATTTGTTATCACCGACGCTGATGGTGAACCGGTCGGAAAAATACTNGACGGGGATTCTGTAGTCTTCTTCAANTTCCGCGGTGACCGNGCAATAGAAATNTCGCAAGCATTTGAACAANCAGAATTTACAGNATTTGATCGAGGTAATCATCCGAATGTTTTCTTCGCGGGGATGCTTCAGTACGACGGGGATCTACANGTNCCAAACAATTACTTGGTTGATCCGCCAGTTATCGACCGAACNATGGGTGAATACTTGGCGGAAATGAATGTNNCGTCATTCGCTGTNAGNGAAACCCAAAAGTTNGGTCACGTTACCTATTTTTGGAACGGGAACCGAAGCGGATANATCAACGACGANTTAGAAACCTANGTGGAAATACCCTCAGATAATATTCCTTTTGATGAANCNCCAGCAATGAAAGCACAAGAAATAACCGATGCAACAATTGAATTAATGCGGACAGGGAAATACCGGTACGGTCGAGTNAACTTTGCGAACGGTGACATGGTAGGACACACCGGAAATCTAGAAGCTACTACTAAAGCAGTAGAAANAGTAGATNAATGNNTCGCTCANCTAATCCAAACCATTGACGAATTAAATGGCATCCTCGTCTACACATCCGACCATGGAAATGCTGACCAAATGTTCACTNAAANCGCTAANGGGNANCGTGTTCCTATGACTTCCCATACCTTGGCCCCAGTCCCATTCGTCATTTACGACCCNCAAAATAACAGCGAATACGNTCTAANACCNCCAATTGATGCTGGACTTAGCCACATAGCATCAACCACTCTTAACCTTCTCGGCTACCAGGCACCAGAGGACTACCAACCGAGCCTTATTGAATTTAAATAAGAAAGTTCTGGGTTCAAGCCCCAGGGGNCGTACACCNAAAACGGAATCTAAGTTACAGAACCTGTCTCGGAGTAACTACTACTAAAGACTTGAAGTNTCTACAACNAAAGAACTNGATATTTTATCACAGATNCTTTGATTTCTTTTATCCCAGAATGGCATGAAAGCTAAAATNTAGAGAGTGCANAAATGAGCAATACCCTCAACCAATCCACCAACTATNNNCCTCATAAGGAACATTTTCCCATGACTCATCGGAGCATNCGTATCTAGNTCCCATACTCTTTGGTTCATCATCTTTCTTGCAGGTGTTTGACCAGTTCCCCTTAGACTTAAAGCCCATATTATCCAACCTATAAAAANCGTTACANAAAATAAAACANNNTCAAGNACGTANGCTCCGAGTCGAGCCCACCCTGATACACCTATCAAATCTTCCTGATTTACTNTTTCTGAGTTAAATTCTTCCCGNTCCAATGTTCCCCCCTAAAGAAACCAATCNTTGNGTATTTTTGAATTAACTNATGGCATCAAGGACAGCTGAACANGTTGAGGCATCAATAGTACCTTCGTCAACAGCTAGATGAGTTATAACTCCATTTTCAATAACAGCTGCGTAACGTTTCGAACGGCTTCCCATTCCAGCTCCGGATCCATCCATTGTGAGTCCCATAGCTGCAGCAAATTCACCGTTACCGTCAGATAACATTGTTATATCCTCAGCGCCGTAGGCTTGGCTCCATGCATCCATTACCCAAGCATCATTTACTGCAATACACGCAACTAGGTCAACTCCTGCGCCTGCGAGATCGGCAGCGCCCTCGGTGTATGTAGGAAGATGAAGTTGCGAGCATCCTGGAGTGAAGGCTCCTGGAACTGCGAAAAGAACGACCTTGCCTGTGCCTAGCATGTCTCCAGTGTTTACCGGAGTTGGCCTTCCTTCATCATTCAAAACTCGTACTTCAATATTTGGGACTGCGTCGCCGACTGCAATACTCATGACTACCTCATTTACTAGTGGGGGGATAAATCCTTTTGAATTTTACCTATCTTACCTCAACTCATCAATTACTAAATAATCTAAATTCAAATATCAAATCATTACTCTAAGAACAAGTGTTCAATAGATCAAAAAATGTTCCCCTGCTAATGTCAGATTCATGGCGACTTCCTTAACACTTGTTGAGCATGATGTGCAGGAGGAATTCTTTGCTCGAGGCTGGACAGATGGTCTACCAGTCGTTCCGCCAACACCAGAACGGGTTGATGCGATGTTGATGTTCGCCGGCGTTACCGCTGACAGCGTAGTAGGTTCTGTCCCGGAACGCTCTCGCAATATCACAGCTGAGAAAGCGGCTATTAATGCTGTTATGGCTGGGTGTGAACCGCAGCATTTCCCCGTGGTTCTCGCCGCGCTCTCAGCAATGTGCGACCCAGCGTTTGGATGTAACACAGCTATAACTAGTACTGGCGGTGCTGCATTATGCGTGGCTGTGAGCGGAGCTGATCTTGAATCACTGGGATTTAATACCACACGAAATGCTCTTGGACCGGGGTATCGGGCCAACGCGACTGTAGGACGCGCTATGCGACTCGTCGCTATGAACGTACTGGGAGCTCGTTCAAGCGATCTTGATGGATCATCAATTGGGCACCCTGGGAAGTACACGATGTTAGTCGCTGAAGAAAAACCACCTGAAGGATGGGATCCACTCAGAGTTGAACTTGGTTATGACGAGAACGACATATCCGTGACAGTCTTGGCAACTGAGGGTCCCCACCAAGTATCTAACCAACTCAATGGTACGCCCGAAGGGGTTCTCGCGACGTTCACTGCAGCGATGACGAATCCAGCGACCTACGGAGTCGGGAAGGGGCACCAAGTATTGCTCGTACTCGGGTATGAGCACCGAAGGATTTTGGTTGAGGGTGGCTGGACTCGACAAGCTATCCGAGAGCATCTTGCTGAGGCATCCCGCGTGACACCAGCGTACTTGGAAGCAGCCGGTATCGTGATGGAGCACACGAAGCAGAATGATATGACGCCCGATGATGACGGTAAGCTTGCTACGGTTCGCAGCCCAGAAGATATCTTTCTAATAACGGCCGGTAGTGCTGGTGCTGGATGGAGTGCCTACATTCCGACATGGGCGCCAACCGTGCATTCGGTCGCAGTCACCAAGAAAGTTCAGCCTGCTGGTGGTGGGCTACCATTGAATTGATAGAGGAAAGGAATCATTGTGGCCAAAATTGATGTTCTTAATCCTGAATTTGAAGCTGAACGACCAGCTAAAGTTCTTATGGCAAATCGGTCCACAGTGGTTGAACCTGTCACCATTACGGTAATTGAGAATTCCAAACCGCATGCAAAAGAGTTATTGACCTACTTGGCCGAGGGGGTTCGTGAACGGTTACCTATTGCTGAGGTAATAATTCATTCTAAGTCCAGCGCTGGAAAGCCGATTGATGCTGATGAAGCCGAAATGCTGGCAGCTAGATCTCACCTTGTCATTTCAGGTCTTGGCGATTGAGGTGCTTGTACCGCGTGTAGTTTGCACGACGCAGTCCAAATGGAAACTCATGGCATCCCCACAGCGCTTGTCATAACCGAACCCTTTGCCCCAATTGTCGCTAGTTTCGCTCCGACCGTAGGAATGGAAGAGTACACCAGTTCCATTATGGTGCCGCACCGCGTCGGCTTTATGGACGATGAAGGCCTCCGTAAACTCGCCGACTCAATCATTGACGAAACAATTGTTTGCCTAACTGCTTGATGCAAAGAAAAGAAGAGTGAAATGGCAGCCAAAGAGATGCATCAACTTCCAAAGGACAAATTAAAGAAAAGATTTAAATTTTCAAACAATAAACAAATGGAAAAAATTCCAGAAAAGCCAGGTGTTTATGCTATTTGGAAAGGAGAAGGCCTTCTTTACGTAGGCATGGCGGGTAGAGGCTGGGATAACCAATCTAAGAAAAAAGGAGATGGGAACTTAAAGAGTCGACTTCAAAATCATGCGAAGGCAAGACGAAATAATATCCTTGCGTACTATCTCATTGAGAACTATGTAGGTACAAAAATCACTTCAAATAAATGGAAAGAATTTAGGGATCCAGAAAAAGAACAAACTCTCCAAAACGAAGTGCGAAACTTCATAAAGAAGGAACTTACCTATTCTTACGCAGTCGCTGAAAATACTACGATTAAAAGGGATAAGAAGGTTTACTCTGGCAAACTTGCCGCAAAATGGGAAAATGAATTAATAAATGGCGCCCTTGATGGTCAGAAGCCCGAATTTAACATTAAGTAATACGTTTGAAAGAAGATTAATACTTCTTTATGTTAATTTTTCGTAACGCGTTCTACGAATAGTTCTTTCTGGTCGCTTTCCTTCTACTAGATAGGTGAAATGTACCGGATCTTCCCATCGGTGAAACATCCATTCCATTATGGGCTCACTGATGTAATCATCTGAATCGTAGAAAAAATCTCCAATTGATGAGATATTTGCAAAAATTCCATCAACTACGAGGCCATCGGGGTCACTTGAAAAATCCAATTCTCCTTCCCAATTTTTAGATAAGTAAATTTCAACGTTCAGGTCAAGATCACGTCTACCTTCACGAAACTGCACCAGTGTGGTGTAGACATGATGTGGCCATTCATGAGTGATGAGTGATGTTTCTTCTTCAACTTCTCGCTTTAATGCTTCAAGCGAAGTTTCTTCTCTATCAACAAGACCTCCTGGAAATGACCATCGTACGCCACCACTGCTTCGTCTATTGGCTACTACAAGCACTTCATCATTAGGCGTTAAAAGAATTCCGAAGACTGCATTCCTTCTCCTCACCCCAACTTCTCTGGCCATACGTGTACTGTAATTTAGTTTTTTACCAATCTTGTTTCCACAATAGGGAAGGTACGATTTTCTGCTTTGTATAGAAGGAGTTTTTCACATAGTTACTTATGGCACAGCTAGGTAGGTATCTGAGGAAAAGGTACTTAACTCTTGTACTGTGGTCCGGTCATGCAACCGCAGAAAACAATTCGTAATGTAGCTATCATCGCTCACGTAGACCATGGGAAAACAACGCTTATAGATGGGATGCTTCGCCAATCTGGTGCGTTTAGTGATTATAAAGAAACTCAGGATCGGGTCATGGACTCCATGGACATTGAAAGAGAGCGTGGAATCACGATTTTGGCTAAAAACGCTGCCATCCAATATGGAGAAGCAAAAATTAACATTCTTGACACACCTGGTCACGCTGATTTTGGAGGAGAGGTTGAACGAGCGTTAAAAATGGTTGATGGCGTTCTGCTTCTGGTTGATTCAAGCGAAGGACCATTACCGCAAACACGTTTCGTTCTCCGAAAAGCGCTTTCACAAGACCTTCCTGTTGTTCTAGTGATTAATAAAATTGATCGTCCGGATGCGAGATGCGCTGAGGTTATAGACGAGGTGTATGAGTTATTCATTGACTTGGACGCTTCTGATGACCAAATAGATTTTCCTATTATTTACACGGATGCTCGTGAGGGAATAGCTACTACCGACCTTGACGAACCTGGGACTGATCTTCTCCCATTGTTTGACACGCTTGTTGAAACTATTCCCCCTCCGATACATGATCCGGATCACCCGTTTCAAGCTTGGGTTACGAATCTGGATGCTTCCCCATATGTTGGCCGGATAGCGTTATGTCGGGTCATGCATGGAACTATTAAGAAAGGTTCAAGGGTTTCATGGTGTAGAACGAATGGTGATATTGCCCATGCACAAATAGCGAACTTGTACGTCACTGAATATTTAGAACGGGTTGAAGTGGAAACGGCGGGGGCGGGAGAAGTGATCGCTATTTCAGGGATTGAGGATATCACTATTGGTGAAACTCTTTCCGATCCTGATGACCCGAGGCCCTTACCGGTTATTACCGTGGATGAGCCGACTCTTTCAGTGACGATAGGAACAAATTCATCACCGTTAGCTGGGAAGGAAGGAGATAAGCTCACTGCCCGGCTCGTGAAAGCACGGTTAGAAAAGGAACTTATTGGGAATGTTTCTATTCGTATGCTGCCCACGGAAAAACCTGATGCGTGGGAAGTGCAAGGTAGAGGCGAATTACAGCTCGCTATTTTGGTTGAGATGATGCGAAGAGAAGGGTTTGAACTCACTGTTGGGAAACCTGAGGTCGTGACAAAAGAGGTAGACGGAAAACTTCATGAACCGACCGAGTATCTCACAATTGATATTCCTGAAGAATATGTAGGGCCGGTTACGCAGTTGCTTGGTAGTCGTAAAGCTCGAATGGAAACAATGACTAATAACGCTAGTGGCTGGGTTCGTCTTGAATACATTGTTGCTGCTCGTGCCTTAATCGGATTTAGAACTGAATTCCTTACCGAGACTCGAGGCACGGGTTTATTACACCATGTTTTTGAAAGTTATGAGCCTTGGATGGGTGACCTCCGAACAAGAACCACCGGTAGTATCGTCTCTGACCGTTCGGGGGTAGCTACAACATACGCTATTGCACCACTGCAAGAACGAACGTCTCTTCTTATCGCCCCAGGCACGGACGTGTATGAAGGAATGATTGTCGGGGAGAATTCAAGGCTTGAAGACATGAATGTAAATATTACAAAAGAAAAGAAGATGACCAACGTTCGTGCCTCAGCTTCTGATGACACTATCCGTCTGACCCCTCCCCGACTTTTTTCCTTAGAACAAGCACTTGAATTCATCGCCTTTGATGAATGTATTGAAGTAACTCCTGAGACAATTCGCATGCGTAAAACAAAATTAGGAATTACGGATCGT
Source organism: Acidimicrobiaceae bacterium (assembly GCA_002709645.1). GTDB lineage: Bacteria > Actinomycetota > Acidimicrobiia > Acidimicrobiales > UBA8592 > UBA8592. The sequence goes on along the minus strand of PAQG01000015.1, from coordinate 13,197 downwards.
GCAAGAGATGCAAAGCGAATCCGTAATGAAAGCTCATAAATAACTTATTTTCTCCCTGTTGAGTCTGGGAAAACACACATTGAGAGACCTACCCTTACCTCTCTTTAAGATGGCGGGATTTTTTTAATACTCCAGCGATTACTATATTGTTGATTTCGTCTAGAAAAGGAACCTATATGAGCGATTACGGTGAGAATACAAAGAACCCTGAAGCAAAGAAGGTCTCAGCGGAGGATGTTCTCTTAATTGATGACCCGATTCCAGGAGTTAGAAGATTGACGATGAATCGTCCAGAAAAACGCAATTCTCTTATCCACCCTTTACGCGGGGCAATTCTCAAAGCACTACAGGATGCAGATACTGACCCTGATATAAAAGTTTCTATTATCCGTGGGGCCGGCCCATCATTCTCAGCTGGCTATGACCTCTCCGGCGCGAACGCTGGTCATGAACTCCCTTTCTTCACAGCAGAAGGTGAAGGGCAATGGCCTCGTCACGTTACCGAGGGGTGGATGAGTATTTGGGATTTAGCGAAACCCGTTATCGCTCAGGTCCATGGGTATTGCCTTGCCGGTGGCAGTGAACTAGCCACCTGTTGTGACCTCGTCTACATTGCTGAAGACGCGCAGATGGGTTACCCAGCTACACGTTTCGGAGTTCCAGATATGCATTTCCACACCTGGTTTTTAGGAATGAGACGAGCGATGGAAATGATGATGACGGGAGATTCAATAACTGGAATTGAGGCAGTAGCTGAAGGCTGGGCAAATCGGGCTTTCCCCGCCGAACAACTAGAAGAAGAAGTTTTAGCAATAGCGGAACGAATCACGAAAACCCCAACTGATCTCACACAGTTAAATAAAAGAGTTGTACATCGACAAATGGAAATTATGGGAATCAGGACAGGTATCCGAGCAGGAACAGAGCTTTGTTCTTTAGGGATCCATACAGAGTCCATGCAAGAATTTTTAGGTCAAATAAAAGACAAAGGCTTAACTGGGGCATTAAGCGAACGGGATGGAAAGTACGGCGATTATCGAACGACTGATTCTTAATCTATTGAAGCTTGGATTGTCCAGTGTGATGCTTCTTCAGCCCCGAAAAGGACAACTTCGTTTCCGCTTTCTGTAGATAGGTGCGTTGCTACTTCAATCTCTACTTGTTCGCGGGTTAGAACTAGGTGTTCTTCTGCTGGTGTATATCCGTAAAATGCTGCGCCATTTTCTGATGTGAAAGCTGCTAGGTTCTCAAGCTTATTTTCAGTTGCGAAAATTTCTGCTACGACTTCTAAGCCATATGCTGCGTTAAAGATCCCTGCCTTTGCTTCTTTCCCATATTTTGCTTTTGTCGGATGTGGCGCTGAGTCTGTACCTAAGAAAAATGAAGGGCTACCACTTGTAACTGTTTGCACAAGGATTCTTCTATCACTTTCCGAGTTGATGACAGGCTTGCAGAACAGGTCCGCGTGGAATGCTGGCGAAATCATATCTGACCTGTTCCGAGAAAGGTGATGTGGAGTTACTGATGCACCAACTGTTTCATGAGCATTGACAAAGTCAACTCCGGCACTGGTTGAAATATGTTCTACCGTGACCTTCATTTCAGGGAAATTATTACAGACGATATCTAATTCATGTTCTAAGAAAGCAGCTTCACGGTCATAAATGTCAATGGCGGGATTCGTTGATTCAGCATGGACGAGAAGCGGTATTCCCGCGTCTTGCATAGTGGTGAAAATATGAGCGAAATCCATCATTGACGAACCCCCGGATTTCGAATTCGTAGTAGCACCAGCCGGATAGTATTTCACGGCTTTCACAATTCCTTCCTTGTAACCGTGGAGGAGATCAATTGCCTCTAATTGGCTTGAGCAATACAGGGTCATTAGTGGGTGAAAATCCGGTGACTCTGCCGGAGTTGCCTGATCAATGAGCTTTCTATACGTGATAGCTTGATCTGTTGTCGCTATCGGTGTGCTGAGATTGGGCATAACCATCGCGTAACGGAAACGCAAAGATGTGTAGCCGATAACCGCGTCAAGCATCTCTCCTTCACGTAGATGCACGTGCCAGTCATCTGGCCTTGGAATGGTAATGGTTAACGCCACATAATCATCCTACCCAACGAAATTCAATGGCATGCTTAGCTTTTACTAAGATCCCTAATCCGGGATCGGAGTTCTCCAAGGTGTAAACCTCCGAGGACCCGTTCTTCGTTTCCTTCCGCGTCAACGAAAATCCAAGCGGGTTGGGATGGTATTTTGTAGTTCTTCCAAATTTCTAAATTCTCGTCAAACACGTGAGGGAATGCATTCACGGAGTATGCAATAATGAATTCCTGTACTTCTTTAAGTTCACCTCTGCTGGGCACGCCAATAAATTGAACCTCTTCCCCATATATTTCTTCGAGTTCTGCGACCGCAGGAGCTTCTGCACGGCACTGCCCTCAATTCGGGGCCCAAAACCAGAGAACAGTGGGTTGCGAATCAAAGTCCTCTATAGGGACTATGGTCCCGTCAACAGATACAGCTGTTACAGGTGCTACTTCCTGATTTGCACTAGTTTCGACTACTTCTGACGTGTCGCTGTCGCTGCCGCAAGCAGGGAAAAACATAAGGGTTATTGCAATAGTAGTAAAGGCTACAATCCTTATGAATCGGTGAAGCATGGTAAAAGGTTATCTAATGGGGCTTCTGGCAACTACGCTTGCAAGATATGAGATGGACTTCTTTCTTTTCCCCAACGTTGCGTGATGCTCCCGCTGACGCGGAGGCGATTAGTCATCAACTACTCGTGCGAGGTGGATTCATTCGGCAATTGCATTCTGGACATTACACTCTCCTGCCATTGGCATTTCGGGTTCGTAAAAAAATAATACGAATCGTAGAAGAAGAGATGGACGCTATTGGGGGTCAGGAAGTCCAAATGCCAACATTGCAGCCTTCTTCGATTTGGAAAGATTCCGGTCGTTGGGAATCAATGGGTGAGATCATGTTCCGACTTGAAGACCGTCATGGGAGTCAGGCTGCGTTAGGGGTTACTGCCGAAGAGATTTTCGCCACGGTCGCTAACGAAATTTCTTCATATAAGCAACTCCCGCAAATGTGGTATCAAATTCATACAAAATACCGTGACGAAGCCCGTCCGAAAAGTGGATTATTGCGTGTTCGCGAATTCACTATGAAAGATGCGTACTCATTTGATATTGATGAGGATGGTTTAGATAAAGCTTTTGAAAAACAACATCAGGCGTATGTCAAGATCTTTGAACGTCTTGACCTCAATGTGATCCCGGTTGAAGCTTCGTCAGGGAATATGGGTGGTTCGGACAGTATTGAATTCATGGTTCGTGCCGAATCAGGTGAAGACGATGTGCTTATATGTGGTGAATGCGGATACGCAGCGAACATTGAAAAAGCCGTTTCTCAGTTATCTGAAATCGTTGATGAGCCGGGACCTGTAGTTCCTGAAAAGTTCTCTACTCCTGAAATCCGAACCATAGCTGCCCTTGCTGAGATTGGATACCCAAGTGAAAAACAGATAAAGACCATGGTGTATCTCATTGATGGGCAAGTCACGTTAGTGCTCGTTCGGGGAGATCATATGATCAATGAGCAGAAATTGGCGGATGCAACGCAAGCAGTGAATCTTCGCCAAGCATGGAAAAACGAAACGATAGAAACTCTTGGAGCTTCCCCGGGTTCGCTAGGAGCCGTTAAGGTTTCAGATTTACCTATATTGGCTGATCATGCTCTGAACGGTCGCACGAATATGACAACGGGCGCTAACGAAGATGACTATCACCTTTCTGGTGTGGACATTGATCGTGATATTAATGTCAGCGAGTGGTTGGATCTACGCGAGGTTCAGGCTGGCGAAGCATGCGTGAGTTGCGGCGGGAGTCTGGATCTCGTTTCCACAATAGAGTCAGGTAATATCTTTAAGCTTGGTTCGAAATATGCAGAGGTGTTCGGAGCAAAAGTTCTAGATGATAATGGAGTTAGCAGACCTCTGGTCATGGGTAGTTACGGCATAGGTATTGAAAGAGCTATGGCAACTATTGTTGAAACACACCATGATGATAAGGGCATTATGTGGCCTATTTCGGTAGCCCCATTCCAAGTCGTTATCACCGTTGTGCAAGTAAAGGATGAAGAAAGCATGCAGGTCGCTGAATCAATCTATGAGAATCTTCTTAACGCAGGTATTGAAGTTTTACTTGATGACCGTGATGCGCGTGCTGGGGTGAAGTTCGCTGATGCAGAATTAATCGGTATTCCTATTCGAGTAACCATCGGACCGAAAGGTATCGCAGATGGCGTTGTTGAACTGACAACACGGAGTGATGGCGAAATGGATCTTGTAAAAATTGATGATGTTATTTCAACCATCACTGATTTTTTGTCGTAATTCACCTTTTTTATAAAGGGTTTTCTTCTCGAAGTTTGAACTGGTCAATATAGAAACGTAGAGCTTCTTTTCTTTCTGCTGTTTCATATCCGAATTGGGTGATGTCGTAGGTGAGTCGACCGTACTTGCCCCGTGGATGTTCTTGCATGAAAGCATTCATCGCATTACGGACTTCTGATGTGAATGGTTGATTGGCAAAATCATAAATGCGTTCAACCATTGCGACATCGTTAGCCATAAATTCGTGGAAACGTACATCCATTGACTGTGATGGTGGAAGGATGTGGCGGTCTTCAGCACCTTTTCGGAACATAGTTTCACTACGTTCCACCCAGTATCTACCTACATCACGAAGATGTTCGGGTTTGGTTGAGGTTCTTGCCGTGTAAGTGATCATCGTTGAGAGTGATTGTGCAACAGAAACTGGGTCTCGGTGGGTACAGAGAAAAACTGCGTCAGGGAAAGTAGTTAATAGCGGTTGAAATTGTTCAACATGTTGAGGACTTTTGAGAATCCATCTCTCCCCTCCACCAATGTGGGTGCAGACTTTGAGAACGGTTTTCATCCACTGGTACCAGGGCGTTTGGTCTGTTTTTATATACCAGTCGCGATAGCGGTCATCGCATAATGTGGTTTCCCAAAGCATGCTTCCAAAGGCAGGCATCATTAATTGTATTTCTTCATGAACGTGTGCGGCATACATATCGTGCATGCGCCGGAAATGAGGGAGTGCGTAATTCAGTCCAGCTAAATTTGTTTCTGTTCGCTGGTACCTAGGGTCAACTGAGAATTTTTTTCCTTGTTCTTGTCTGGGTGGCACTGGTTCTAACGATTCCCAGTATTGGAGCGATCTAAGTGATGGATCGGCGGCGATTAGATTATGGAGGTGTGTTGTTCCTGTTCGTGGTTGTCCAGCAATGATGATAGGCCTTTTGATCTCTATCTCATGTATTTCAGGGTTTCGCTTAATGTAATCCACTAGGAGAAGCCGTTGAGAAGCATTAGTGACGAGAGTATTCCAAAAACTTACTTTTCCTGATGGGCGAAAAGTTTGTATGGAGTCGCCGATGGCTGTGAGAAGCTCTAGTGGTTGATCTATGAGGTTGTCGCCAAAGTCGTCTAAACCTATTGCATTCACAGCGTGGTCTTTCACAGCATTCACTGACCAATTGATAGTTTCAGCTTCTCTTTCCGTGGCATTTAAAGCTTCTTCTACTCCTTCAGGAAATTGTGGTTGTAATAAGTCATTGATTTCGATGAAGTCAGGGTGTGAAGCCATAACTGAGAATCGCATTTCTTGGTCCAGATCGCAATTCGTTCTCATGGAGATGTTTTGAATTGATAAATCCACTATTTCTCTTTTGTCCTACGCATTCATTTTGGCATACGATCAAAGTGCCAGTATTTCCAAGGTCTACTACGATTGCGGTTATGTGAAGGAAAAATGAGAGGGGGGTAATTGAGCAGCTTTGAAGAAGCAAATGATGCAGCGAGTATTACCGCCACCATTCTTGAGGAGGAAGAAGCTAGAAAAGCAGCATTAGAGCAAGAAAACGCGGACACGGTTCTTCCTGATGACCTCCTTCCTGGTGTTGGCGATGAAGAAATGACTTTCCGTGATGGCGTGAAAAAGGGCGGTCTTTCAATGGCTTTGGTCCTTCTTATTCTCTCTATTGTTGAAGAGTTTGATCGTGTCGCAATTACAGTTCTTGGCCCAGATATTCAGGATTCATTGAATATTTCTGACACGATGCTTCTTGGTCTGGGTAGTTTCGGTGGAGTTGTTCTTGTGCTTTCAACAATTCCTTTTGCCTGGTTGGCGGACCGTTATCGCAGGGTTGGTGTTCTCTCAATTGCTACGGGTGTTTGGGCTGGATTGGTTGCATTTACAGGTGCTGTGCAGAATGCATTCCAATTAGCGATTAGCCGTGCTGGTACAGGAATTGGGGCTGGAGCAAAAATTCCGATTTCTCCTTCATTGATCGCTGATCAATACCCCATTGCTATCCGTGCAAGAATCTTTGCCGCTGAAGCACTTGGGCGTCCAGTAGGTCAGGTTATTGGACCTTTTATCGCTGGTGGTATTGTTCTACTCGCTGGAGATGGTCCAGATGATTGGAGAGTTGCGTTCTATCTTTTCTCAATACCTGCTCTGATACTCGTCGTAGCAATTTTTCTTCTAAAGGAGCCCGTTCGTGGTGCGTACGAACAAGATGCGGTTCTCGGTGGGAAATTAGAAAAAGCTGAAGAAGAACCGCCTGTACGACTTTCCTCCGCATTTCAGAGACTTAAGAATGTGCGTTCTTTCTATTATCTTGTTGTCGGAATCGGTGTGCTTGGGTTTGCCCTTGTTGCTGTTCCAACAACTATGTCTCTTCTCTTAGAGGAATATTACGATTATGGAGCTTTTAAACGAGGGTGGTTAATTTCAATTAGTTGGGCTGCTGCGCTTATCGCTATTCCATTCGCAGGGAAACTCGGAGATAAACTTTTCCGACAGGATCCAAAGAAAGCCCTGTGGTTAATGGGTCTTCTCGTTACCTTGTATGGTATTTTCGTAACAATAGGGGTCCGTTTCACGAACATTACGGTCTTGATAATTTTCTACACACTTGGGAATGCATGCCAGGGTGCAGCTTTCACACAAATGGGTCCCACTATCTCTGCTGTAGTCCCGTACAGGATGCGGGCACAAGCATTCTCTTTGGTTGGCGTATACATATTCCTCATGGGTGGTTTTTTTGGAGGGCTTCTCACCGGAGCATTTTCTGATGCCTATGGGGAGCGCACCGCTCTTACAATCGTTGTTCCTCCAGCAGCGTTACTCGGCGGTGTTTTAATTATGTACGGATCTCGTTTTATGAAACGCGACATTTCGCTTGTGGTTGAGGAATTATTAAATGAACAAGATGAAGAACGAAGGGCACGTGAAAATCCTGATCAAGTTCCAGTTCTTCAAGTACAAGGGATGAATGTTAGTTACGGCAATCTCCAAGTTCTCTTTGATGTTGATCTTGAGATTCGCCGTGGTGAAACCTTGGCCCTCTTGGGTACGAATGGGGCTGGTAAATCAACTGCGTTGAGGGCTATTTCTGGATTGCATATGCCTGATAGAGGTGTCGTGCGCATGAATGGTAGAGATATCACGCTCGTAGATCCCGAATATCGTGTCTCTCTAGGGATGGTGCAAATCCCTGGTGGAGAAGCTCTCTTTACAAGCCAAACAGTGCAAGAAAACCTTGAAGTTTGGAGTTGGCTGGTTGAGAATGAGGAACTTCGTAAGGAACGAATGGAGAAGGTTTTCACTGTCTTCCCACAACTTAGTGACCGTTTACAAGATAAAGCTGGGTCTTTGTCAGGTGGTCAGCAACAGATGCTGGCGTTAGCGAAAGCCGTCCTGCTTGAACCTGAACTCCTTCTCATTGATGAACTCTCCTTAGGGTTGGCCCCAGTCGTGGTGCAAGACCTTCTCCAAGTTGTTGAGCAGTTGAAAGAAATTGGAATCACAATGGTCATTGTTGAGCAATCAGTGAATGTAGCGCTTTCCATAGCGGATAGAGCTATTTTCATGGAACGAGGGCGTGTACAATTCCAAGGTCCCGCTCAAGAACTACTTGAACGTGATGATCTTTTGCGTGCTGTTTTCCTCTCAGGGGAAGGGGCGTAGTCAGTGGTTTCATTGTTCGCTGGAGTCATCTACAGTAATGAGATTCTATTTCAAGGGTTCATTGATGGCCTCATATACGCTCTTATCGCTATAGGCCTAGTCCTTATTTACAAAGCGACAGGTGTTATTAACTTCGCGCAAGGAGCGATAGGTACTTTTGGTGGATTTGTCATGGGAATGCTCATGGTGAACTATGACCTTCCCTATTGGCTTGCTGCTATTATCGCTATCTCCGCGGCAGCTGGTATTTCAACAGTGACAGAACTTTTAGTAGTTCGTCGCTTATTTACTAAGCCTCGACTTCTTCTTTTCGTTGCGACACTTGGTGTGGCCCAACTTGTTGCTCTCGTACAAGTTTGGCTTCCAACTGTTGATGAACGGGTTGAGTACCCAACCCCGATCAATGGATTGTGGAAGTTTGATAGCTTGAATATCTTGTTACGTGGAGAACAGGTTACGGTCCTGATCGTTGTGCCGATTCTTGTTATTGTCCTCGGCTATTTGTTACAGCGGACGCGTTTTGGTTTAGCTGTGCGATCAGCTGCTGATAACCCTGGGGCAGCTCAACTCGCTGGGTTATCTATCAGGGCTGTTTCTACACAGGTTTGGTTGATAGCTGGTGTTCTCGCTGGGGTATCGACTTTGCTCATCGGCCCTGTACAACAACTTGATGCTGGTGGGATTGGGTCAAGTTTAGGCCCAGAGCTTCTTTTATTCTCTTTGACCGCCGCAATGTTTGGGCAATTACAGTCTTTCCCACGTGCTTTAGGTGGCGGGATTGTCATTGGTATCGTGAATCGGCTTGTACTAGCGAATAAGGGGAAAGGGTTCTTGGCTGATTGGGGAATTGGTAACGGTTCTAATCTTCTCGCTATTTTCCTTATCTTGTTAATCTTGATGCTTTTCATCGCTCGTGGAAGCAGAACAAGTGAGCAATCTTGGGTATTGACTCCACGATTACGTTCAGCGCATAAAGATCTGGTTCAATATCCAGCATACAAATGGGTTTCTCGACTGGGTATGGTAGTTCTCGCTCTCGCTTTTATTGGACTGCCATGGGTAATTGATAAACCAAGCCGACTAATTGCTTTTGCTGGTGTGATGGTAGTGATGTTGATCGTATTATCGGCAGTTGTACTGACTGGTTGGGCTGGGCAACTGTCGTTAGGCCAATACGCTTTCGCTGGAGTCGGCGCTTTCATGACCGCGTACTACTCTGCTTCTTTGAACTATTTTCTGGCTTTGGGAATCGGTGTTCTTTGGGGGATTCTGGTAGCTCTTGTTGTTGGAATACCAGCTTTGCGTATTAAGGGTCTCTATCTGGGTATAGCAACATTAGGATTTTCCCTTGTCGCTGGGCGATGGATTCTCTCTATTGATCGTTTAAATACGAATGCAGCAGGTGGGGCGAAAGTGAAACCTCCTGTGCTTTTTGGAAGGTACGACCTACGGACAGATAAGGAAGCGTATTACTATCTGTGTGTCGCCGCTGTTGCTGTCGTTATTTATCTCCTTTGGCGTATGCGACATTCTGGTATAGGGCGTACATTAATCGCTGTCCGTGATAATGAAATGACTGCTTCTGCGTACACGATTTCCCCTACCCGAGCGAAACTCATAGCGTTTGCTGTTTCTGGTGGTATTGGGGCTTTAGCAGGTGGCCTTCTCGTTCCTGCTACGGGTTCGCTTCGCTCTTTAGCGTTTCAACCAAGTGAATCCCTCTTGGTGATGTCTATCGCTGTTGTAGGTGGCATCTCATCAATCACTGGTGGTGTTTTGGGAACTGTTTTCCTGGTAGGGGTACCTACTGTTTTTGAAAGTAGCGCTCAAGTGAGGCTTTTCTCAAGTGGTTTAGGAATGCTTGTCGTCCTCATGTATTTCCCAGGTGGTCTTATCTCTCTGTTGCATAATGCTAGAGACACTATGTTGACTTGGTTAGCAACAAGGAGCGACTGGTCTCCACCTTATAAAGGTCAATCAAATGCTATTTGGAAAAGGAATGAAGAAAAAGAAGAACGTAATTCTGACATTCCTGCTTTAACAACTTCGGATGTTTCGGTTCGTTTCGGCGGAAGGCTTGCTGTTGCAAGTGTTTCTATTAATGTCCAACAAGGAGAAATTGTTGGTTTGATCGGTACGAACGGAGCTGGGAAAACGACATTGATGAATGCTATTTCAGGGTTTGTGCCATCTGATGGTGATGTGACGCTCTATGGGTCTTCAATTCATGGTTCTTCTTCTCATATTCGGGCCCGAAACGGTATAGGTCGAGCTTTCCAAAATGCGAAATTGTTCGGCAGCCTTACCGCACGTGAAACTATTATGACTGCTTTAGAGGCGCGAGAAAGATCCCTTCTTCTTCCCTCCATGCTTGGGGTTCCCCCTTCTCCTTTTGTGGAACGAAGAAAAAAATCTGAAGCTGAAGAGATTATTCATTACCTTGGTTTAGGTCGGTACGCTGATCAGCTTATATCTGAATTATCAACGGGGACGAGGCGAATCGTTGAGCTTGGAGCCCTAATCGCTCTCAACACCCAGTTGATGCTTCTTGATGAACCAACAGCAGGCGTAGCGCAGAAAGAAACAGAGGCTTTTGGTCCATTGATCCACGCAATTCGGAAAGAATTGGGGAGTTCTATTCTTCTTATTGAACATGATATGCCAATGGTGATGTCGATTAGTGACCGGATTTATTGTTTAGAGTCAGGTTCGGTAATAGCTGAAGGCACCCCTGATGAAGTTCGGAATGACCCGGGTGTTATCGCCTCGTATTTGGGAACTGATGAACGTGCTATTCAACGAAGCGGGGATGGGTCTACGTAAGTATTTATGCCCAAGTGCACCACTGGTCAAGGGGCATGCGTTTTGAAACAAGTGAGTTTACTGGCTGTTCCCAGTCTGGGTATCCAATGGACATCCCGCAGAAAATCATTTCATTCTCAGGGGATTTTACAAAAGCTGCGACAGCTTCTTGATGCATTGCCCATGCTTCCTGTGCGCAAGTACCTAACCCGGCTTCTTCAGCTAACAACATAAACGTTTGGAGGAACATTCCGAGATCTGACCATTGGGCAGAACCCATGTTTCGATCAACGAAGCAAAAAAATGCTGCAGGAGCCCCAAAGAAGTCATAGTTTTTTGACATGTTGGCAAGCCTTGCCGCTTTGTCTTCTCGAGGTATGCCAAGTAGGGCATACATTTCCTCCCCTAGTTCATACCTGTTCGTTCTATAAGGTTCCTGAAGTTTTGGCGGGTAGATGGGGTATTCCGGTTCTCCTAAAGCAAAGTCCTTTATGTGTGTTTTGAAATCATTCATTCGGCCATCGTTAATGACGTACACCCTCCATGGTTGGACGTTGCCGCCAGAAGGTGCTCTCGCTGCTTTTTCAAGTAACGAAGAAAGAACGTCATCCTCTACGGGGTTAGGTAAAAACCCGCGTATAGATTTTCTTTGCTTAACTGCTTGTGAAACTTCCATCTTTCCTCCAAATGATTAGCTTCAGTATAGAAATATCAGACAAGCAACCGGGTTTTGCCAAAGATTGACCCACATATTATTCGTCCATCATTATCAATAGTGATACCAGCCCCCTGAGCTTTCACGATCTTAATATGCCTTTTCTTTTCAGGAAAATGAAAAAATAGGGGGCAGCATATGCTGCCCCCTAGAAAATTTGAACTCCTTTACAAGTTCACGTTTTTTATTCGTTAAATTTAAACCACTCTCCAGTAACAGGAACCCAACAGTTCACTGGTGCTGGACAACCGTTGAACGTTCCATCAGCTCTTCTGTTATCGCTTCTGGAAGCCAACGTGAATGTTACTGCTTGCATTTGTGTTGAGAAGTAGTTCTTATTTGGACCGAAAGCTCCCTCTCCGTTAGAACGGAAAGCTTGAGGTCCTGAAACTTCTCTAATTGCATCAGCAAATGAGTCACGAGTTGGGTTTATTCCTGCATTCCCTAGTGCTTCTTTAATGATGTACTGCATAGTACATTCACCTGGAGCGTAGTCTGAATTAAGCAAATCACCATCTGCTGTTTCAAGACCAACTTCACCAGATGGAGCACCTTTATCGCTTTGCCCGTTGAAGATTGGAAAATGAGCTATCCATTCCTCTCGGCATTGCGCTTCAAATGCATCATCGTCATCTACGCCACCATCAGGGCTTGCATAGGAATCGTATGATGTTACGCAAATAGCGCCTTCTGCTGCTGGGTTTGTTCGGCTAGCACCGAATGGTGTGCAGTTTGAGGACGCTGAATCAAGGATTGTTCGATCCCATGTTGGTTGTAGCGTCCCTACTTCACCCCAGAAGCCTGCTGCGTAAATGAATGGGAGAATCACAAAGACGTGGTCGACCCCTTCTGCAGTGAATTGAGCAACTGCTGCTCCACCTTCGGCGTTTGCAGCTGCGTTATCACCGCTCAATGTATTTACTTCAATCGTTGTCGTTGTATAACCAGCAGCTTCAAGAACAGTCGTCGCTGCTTCTCCAGCGGCTCCAATAGCTGGGTTGTTAGAACTCAAGATACCAACTTTTGAACCATCGGGAATGATTCCCTGAGCGACGATTAGTGCCGCACCAGCATCACCCGCTACTTCTGATGGTGGATTAAGCGAGAACAGACGATTAGGCGCTGCATCAATCATGAGCTGAGGTGCGACTTCACCGTAGAAGAAAGTAGTGTCATTATCTTCAGTGAAACATGGTATAAAAGCTTGGCTGAACCCTGAAGCATTAATAGCCATGAAGACCTGCTCATCAAGCACAGCTTTTGTACAAGATTCTTCCATTGATGCTGGGCTTAGTGGATCCCAGGTTATTTGGACACCTTCAACCGTTCGACCGTTAATGCCGCCAGCTGCGTTCCATTCGTCAAAATACTTTGTAAAACGTTCTGATAGGTGATCAGTGGTTAACGCTGCTGGCAGAGGATATCCAATGTCAATCAAACCTTGAAGGTCTGATACGACAACACCAATTTTAATGGTGTCTTCGGTGATACCAATGTCTGAAGCTGTTCTTTCTTCAACTGGCTCTGGCTCTGGCTCTGGCTCAGCTTCTTCTTCAGCTTCTTCTTCAGCTTCTTCTTCTGCTTCTGCAGGTGCTGTTTCTTCT